>NZ_JBNAJY010000013.1:0-46288 GCF_052047595.1 Candidatus Pelagibacter sp. HIMB1715
GTAACTTATTAAAGATAATATAGTTGACAAAAGTATACATAATATTTTTTTTTCATTCGAAAAATTTTCAAAAAAAGATCTAGCAAAAACAATCACTGGTTGATGCCAAAGATATAAACTAAAACTAATTAGACCAATACCAGCCAGTAATTTAATGGATAAAAATTTTTTTAGATAACAATCATTATCGGTAAATAATATTATTAATGCAGTTCCTAGAGTTGGAAATAATGTGTAAAAAGAGGGGTGAAGTGTTTCATACTCAAATAAAAATATTGAAAATAAAATTGATAAGAATCCCAAGGTAGAAAAAAAATTTTTCCAGAATTTTTTAATTGATATTTTATTATATAAAATTAAGTATGCACAAATAGATCCTAATAATAATTCCCAAGCTCTACTAAATGTGAAGTAAAAGTTTAATATACCCGATGTTTTTAATTCAGTAATATGGCAAAATAATAAGCTTGTAGTAAATAAAAATATAAAAAAAATAACAATATATTTTTTTAAATATTTATTTAATAAAATTAACACTAATGGAAATATGATATAAAACTGTTCTTCAATTGAAAGGCTCCAAGTATGGACTAAAGGTTCATTTTCATATAATTCTTTTACATATGGTGTGTGTTTCCAAAAATAAAAATTAGAATAAAATAATAATGAAGGATTTATACTTCTGAAAAAATAATACACATCATATTTTGATAAAAATATAAAAGATAATAACGAAGTAATTAATATTACGAATATTAATGTAGGTAAAATTCTTCTTGCTCTTCTCTCATAAAATTTTTTTAACGAAAAACTTTTATCATTAAGTTCATTAATAATTAAATTAGTAATTAAATATCCACTTATGACGAAAAAAATATCTACCCCTACATATCCTCCTTGAAAAATTTCAAAACCAGCATGAAAAAAAATTACAGGTAATACTGCCAATCCTCTTAAACCGTCAATTTCTTCTCTATATTTAATCATATTTTATAATATAAACACTAACCATACTCGAATTTGAAGAGACACAATAAATTAGACACTGTGAACAAAGAAAACGCAAGTAAACTCTGGAAAATTATTCAGGAAGCTGGCGATTATTTGGTGGAATAGAGGGACACCCTAGTACACACTACCTCACACTAGTAGACACTAGTTATGCAGATAATAGAAAATTGATTTAAAATAAATCGTAGAAAGACTCATCTATTTAATCAAAAAACTTGATGTCAAACTTGTAGAAAAAAAGATAAATCAAATAGTCTTTTTTTAAGCAAATAGACTCTCTGTTCAGGATTTGGTAATCTTGGATTATGAAAAAAATATTAATTGTTATCTTAACTTTATGTTTTTGTTATTCTAGTGCATTTGCTGGTCTTTTAGATATTGGATTTAGCGATAAATTAAAAAAAATATCGCCGGGTGATAATATTTCTATTGTAGAAAAGAAACTTGGAAAACCTGATGGTTTTAAGGTTAGAGGTGAATTTACAGTATACCACTATAACCACAAACTTATAAGTAAATGGGCTTGGGACAGAGCAGACTTTCATGTAATTTTTAAAAATAGTAAAGTTACTGAGTATGGAATGGGAGAGGTTAGAGAAAAAGATGTTGGAGGAGTTCAAACTCTATTCATCTACGCTTACTAAATTGTTTGAGATATTGATTGCCTTGGAGCTTGCATTTTTAACTTATAAACTTTTATATGATTAATTTAAAAAAAATCTTCCTCACTATTCTGTTCACCTTGGTTCTAAGTGGGGGTGCTTTTGCTGAAGAGCTAACATTAAATTGCAAATTTATTTCAGGTGAAGAAACAAATGAACGATATCAGAGTCAAAAAAAATTAAATAATGAAATGGATGTTACATTAATTTTGAATACAAAGTTAAAAAGAGTTCTTAAGGCGCCATATCATTATGGAGCCAAAAGTGGTATGTGGTCAGATGATTTGTCTCATGGAAAAGACAATTGGAGTGATACAGAAATTTCTTGGCAACATTTTAGTAGATTAAAAAAAGATGAGAAAATACAATTATTTTATTCGGCAAAATTAAACAGATATAGCGGTCAAATGGAAACTAAAAAGCTATTAAGATATCCAAATAGTGATGACCATATTGGAACTGATAGTATGTATCAATGTTCAAAAAAAGATAAGTTATTTTGATGAAAACATTTAAGAAAACATTCAACTTTTATGTAACCGATAATGTAATTGATAATTACATACATAGTATTTTACAAGGACCTCAAGTTGATCCAGAAGATGAAATTGAAGTGGAAGTTGATAGGGATAATTATAATTGTTATGTGACTTTGAGCATTTTTGATAGAGTGTTGCATTGATAGAATTTTTAGACAGGGTTTTGAACTAAATGGTTGAAATTGCTGCGTTCATAATAGTTGCTTATGTGTTTTTAGTAATTTTAGGAGCAATGATTGAAACAGGGTGTCTTGGTGGTATATTGAGATTTTTTGGTATCATAATTATAGGGTTAATTATTTTTGTCATACTTTAGTTTAAATATTAATTAAATTATTAAATTTATGCTTGAAGTAATAATAGCCATAGAACTTGTAGCTTTGGCTTATGCAATATATTCTAGTAGCCAATGAAAAAAATTCTATCGATCTTGGTTTTAGGTTATAGGATTATATAGGACAACTTGTAGAATACTTGTAGAGAAAAAGATAAAACATAATTTAAAGCATAGTGAATAAAGAAAACGCAAGTAAACTCTGGAAAATTATTCAGGAAGCTGGCGATTATTTGGTGGGGCAATTACCTGACCATCCAAATCATCCAAAAGGAAGAAACCCCTATGCTCATGTTGCTATCTGCGTAAAAAGTAAATTCAATGCAAGTTATAGGGATATTCCAGACGAACAGTTTGATGAAGTGATAAATTATATTAAGTTTTTAAAAGAAAATCCTAGTTAGCTTCAATTGTATTTAACAATTCATTAACATCACTATCTTTAGTATTCCAAGCAGCAACCAATCTTACAGCTTTACCATCCAATTCTTCTTCATTCATTTTGTAACCATTTGAGTTTAGATGTTCTATTTTTTCTCTTGGAAATTTTGCAAAAACTTCATTTGCCTCAGTTGGGTAAGCAATTTCAATATCATTATGTTTACTTAAACCATCGCTTAATTTTTTACCCATTGCATTTGCATGCTTTGCATTTCTCAACCAAACATCATTTGAAATATAAGCATCTAACTGTGCAGATACAAAACGCATTTTAGACAATAAGTGCCCAGCTCTTTTCATTAAAAAGGCAATATCCCCTACTAATTCTTTCTTAAAAAATATGATTGCTTCAGCTGCTAAACATCCATTTTTAGTTGCTCCAAATGACAATACATCAACCCCTGACTTCCAAGTCATTTCAGCAGGAGTTACATCTAAAGATACCAATGCATTAGCAAATCTAGCACCATCCATATGTAAATTTAAATTATATTTGTGAGTGACTTCTGCAATTTTTTTGATTTCATCTAATTGATAAACCTCTCCTGTTTCACACACTTGAGTAATGCTAACTGATGAAGGTTGAGTGTGATGAACAATACCTTTTCCACCTATAGATTGATGTAATTCTTCTGCAGTTATTTTTCCCATTATTCCAGTTAAAGGGATTAATTTTCCACCTCCTGTATAAAATTCAGGTGCACCACATTCGTCAGTATTAATATGGGACATTTTATGACAATAAATATTTCCATACGAAGGTGTCATCGTAGATAAAGCCAAAGCATTAGCAGCTGTACCTGAAGCAGTTGGAAAAACAATTACCTCTTTTTCAAATATTTCTGAAAACTTATCTTGTAATTCAGTTGATAAAGGATCATTTCCATAGGGAGTACTATCTCCTTCATTTGCTTTAATGATTGCCTCTAATACTTCAGGGCAAGCACCCGCAATATTATCTGATGCGAATTTAACTCGCTCTCTTTTTGTTTTTATTTTAGCCATTGTTATTGTTTTGGAAAATAATCTTTTAAAGTGCCTTCTCTATATACATCTGCTGTACAACAATGAAGTCCTCCACCAAAAGCATAAGCATCTCTAAGCTCTACTGGTACTACTTCCATTCCTAATTTATCTAACTGCTCAGCTTGATAAGTTTCACTTTTCTCTACACAAACTGTTTTAGGATCTAAAACTAAAACATTCATTGATAACCAAGTTGAAGAATAACATAGTGGTGGTGGTTCGTTATGAGCTGGTTGAGCACTATCAACAATTTCCCAACCATTATCTTCAAAAAGTTTTCTTTGTTCTTTTGGCAATCTTCTTTGAGGATTATTGATAATTAAACCTTCTTTTATTGGGGTAAAGGTTGCATCAATGTGAATAGGATATGGATCTCCTGGAAAATTTACTGCATGTACTCTGTGATCTTTATAATGTCTCTTTAGCCAATCAATTCCTTTTAAATTAGTTGTAAATCCATGTTGAACAACCAAGTCTTTTCCAAATCTCAATACATCTGCTGCATCAAACAATGGCTCTTCTTCAGTAGTTACAAAATATTTTTTTTCAGTCCACTCTAATCTTTTTTGAACCCCAATTTTATCTGATAGATAATCTTTTCTATAATCTGCATCTGTTAGTCTTGGCTTTGGAGCAGACTCGTGTCTCATGTTAGGATCTTGATTGTAATAATCTTTAAGTAATGGTCGGTAACATAGATATTCAAACCAACGACATCGATAACTCATTGTTGCTTCTAAAATTTCATTACCAACAGTTAACAAAACATCTCTTGGAGGCATACAACCAAACATAGTTTCTGCTTCCCAATCTGGTGTTGATGTTTTTTGATTAAAATCAATTGGTGTTGGTCGATCAACTTTAATGCCTCTTTTTTGAAGCATGTTTGAAAAGTTATCTAATAATTCATTTGCCTTATCGACGGTGTCTTTGGTTCTTGGACCAAACTGTCCTCTCATATCACTATCTTCAGGAACTTTTGCATCTAATGCTGGCTCTGGTGCTGGAATACAAGTACCATCCGCTCTCCCAACTATAACGTGTTTTAACGGATCCCACTCATTCCAACTATTAACAATAGTTTTATTCTCACTCATAAAGATTAGTTTTTTATAATATTATGCTCAGGGCCGAAAGGAAATTTTGTAATATTTTCTGCTCCATCTTTACCAATCACTAATATATCGTGTTCCCTATATCCACCAGCACCAGGATTACCTTCTGGGATCATGATCATTGGCTCCATAGACACCACCATATTTTCCTCAAGAACAGTATCAATATCTTCTCTTAATTCTAAACCAGCTTCTCTTCCATAAAAGTGAGAAAGCATACCAAATGAATGACCATAACCAAATGTTCTGTACTGAAGATAACCAAGTTCTGCAAATAATTCATTTAGCTCATGACAAATGTCTGAACATTTAACACCTGGTTTGATTAATTCTAATCCTCGCTTATGCACTTTAACATTTGCTTCCCAAGCTTTAAGTGATGAATCATCTGCATGATCCAAAAACAAAGTTCGCTCTAGTGCAGTATAATATCCTGAGATCATAGGAAAAGTATTTAAAGATAAAATATCTCCTTTAACTAATTTTCTATTAGTCTTTGGATTGTGAGCTCCATCTGTGTTGATACCAGATTGAAACCATACCCAAGTGTCCATGTATTCTGCACCTGGATAACTTTTAACAATCTCTCTTTCCATTCTATCTCTTGCTGCTATTGCTACTTCGATCTCAGTGTTATCTTCTCTAATATTTTTAGCTATTTCTTCACCACCAATGTCTGCAATCCTTGCACCATTTCGAATGATCTCAATTTCTTCATCAGATTTAATCATTCTAAGTTTCATTAGATCTTTTGAAACATCACTAAATAGAGAGAAAGTAAAAATAGATCCTATTTTTTCTCTCATATCTAAAGTGACATGATCATTTTCAATTCCAATGTTTTTTGGAGGCTCATCTCTTCCAATAATTGATACAATTGCTCTTAAAAAATTATCTCTTTTCCAATCAGTATAAATTACATTATCACAATGAGATCTACGCCAAGGTTGACTTGCATCAATATTAGCTGAAATTGTTGAGATTTTATCCTGAGTAATGACACATCCGTATGGTCTACCAAAAGAACAATAAATAAAACCTGTATAATATGCAACGTTATGCATGGATGTTAAAATAATCATATCTAAATTATTTTTATCCATCACTGATCTAAGTTTACTTACTCGATCGTTATACTCTTTATCTGTAAATGGTAATTTTACTTTTTCACCATTTTTAAGTTCAAAAAAATCAGGTCGTTCCATTATAATTTAATTTAATGCTATGTAGCGTTTATTCCATCTCATAATTAAACTGTAGTAGAATAAAGATACAAACAGAAAAAAACCTCCAATAATTGTATTTGTTGATGGCACTTCGTTAATTCCTAAAATTGGTAACCAAACCCAAAATATTCCACCCACAACTTCTGTTAAAGATAACAATGTTAACTCAGCAGCTGGAATAGCTTTTGAACCAATTGAATATAAAATTAATCCTGAACAAACTAAAAATCCATGTAGTGAAAATAATGAACTATTATAACTTGTAGCAAAGAATGCTTGTCCAGTAGACAAAATCATAATTGATGCAAACACAAAACAAAAGAAACCAGCAAAAGCAACTGTTGTAAACTTAGGAGTTTCTTTTCTCCATCTTAGTGAAACTGAAAATACTGAAAAACCTATTGAAGAAGTTAATCCAAATACAAAACCAATTAAAGATTTTTCACCAGTATTACCAATTGCCATTATCAATATACCAGCTGAAGCAATTATAATTGATATCCAAACATTAAGTGAAATTCGTTCTCTAAGAAATAAAAATGCCAAAAGAGCTGTAAAAAAAGGCATTGCAGCTAAACAAAGTAAAGTAACAGCAGCGCTGGTGTTTGTTATAGAATAAATAAACGTGATCATTGCAACTCCAAGACCTGAGCCACCAACAATTCCTGATAATCCTATTTTATAGTAATTTTTGTAGAAGTTTTTTCCTTCTTCAAAATACAGATAGAGATTAAGTAGAATAAAAATAGTTAAACCTCTTCCAAATATATACTGCCAAGGAACAAGATTGGGACTATCCATATACCTTACAACCAAAGGTCCAAATGACCATAATATGCCAGCAAACAGTACAATTGGGACAGCAAGTTTTGGATTTCTTAACTCTAACATTTGTAGAAATCTAATTCTAAAAAGATTTTTCTACAACAAAAATACGTTTCTAAATCAAAGATTGATTAGAATGGTTGGGGAAAAAACAATCTAAGATATCCCCTTTTTTAAATTTTGATTTCCCCGCTGGCAACAAAGACCAAATGTTTGATTTAACAAAAGACTTTACTCTAAAAGACTCTTGCCCTTGCAAAATCTCAACTTCTATTTTTCCATTTTTAGTTGTGCTTAATTTGCTTTTTGCAAACCTTGTAAAATTCTGCTTTTTTGAAAAGCTGTTTTTTAAAGTTGCCCTAATAGGATGTTCTTCACTTAGCCCTAAAATGTTTTCCATAAAAGGAATAACAAAAAATCTAAAGCAAGCAGATGACGACATTGGATTACCTGGAAGTCCAAAGATTGCCTTTTGTTTTCCTTTAATTTTTGCAAATAAAATTGGTTTTCCTGGTCTGATTGCTACACTTTTAAAATAATTGGATAATTTAAATGTTCTAACAATACTTGGAATATAGTCATATTTTCCAGCAGAAACAGCGCCTGAAGTTATCAATATATCAGTATCACTATTTATAAGTTTCTTAATTTGTGATTTATAAATATTTAGATGATTGTCTCTAAGTATTCCACCATTTTTAAAATTGAATAAAAAATTTTCTTTAAGATTTTTTATATAATGACTATTAGAGTTTCTAACTTTCCAGTTTGGTATATTGTCTTGGTCAGTAATTTCATTTCCTGTTGAAAAAAATAAAATATTAATTTTCTTTTTAACTTTAATCTTTTTTATCCCCAAAGTTTTAAAAGCTAAAATATGATTTGGTTGAATAATTGTATTTTTTTTGACAACCATCTCACCTTTTTTAAAATCTGAACCTGTGAATCTTACATGGTTAAATTTTTTAATTTTTTGATTAACTAATATGTATTTTTTATTATTTTTATTTGGATAAAAAACGATTTGTTCTATTGGAATAATTGTATCAAAACCTTTTGGAATTATACCACCTGTCATTATTTCAACAGCATCATATTTTTTAATTTTTTTATTTAATGATTTTGTTCCTGCTGCAATAGATCCAATTATTTTAAATTGTTTTGGTGAATTTTTCTTAATTCCATTAGTATCTTTTGATTTAACTGCAAATCCATCAAATGCAGCGTTATCTCCTGATGGATAATTGATCTTTGAATAAATATTATCTGAAATCACTCTGTTAAGAGAATTTTCACTTAATATAGTTTCATCTTTAATTTTAATTTTTGCTTTTTTTAAAATTTTTCTAGATTGATCGTAACTAATCATTTTTTTAATAATTCTTTAGCTTGTTCTAAATCTTCTTTTGTATTGATATTAAAGAAAGGATCTTGATTTGGAAACTCCATATTAATTGTTTTAACTCCAATACTATTAGCCCACAATTCAACTTTTCTAGCTCCTTTTTCTAGATCATTTTCTAATTGATCTAATAAATTCATCGACCATAAACCAAAGATGTTATGCCTGGTATTTTTTGATTTTATAAAAAATAAACTACTTTCATTTTCATCAATTTGATTAATGAATTGCTCTAAAATTTCTTTTTTAAAAAAAGGAGTATCTACTGGAAAAGTTGCTATCCATTGATAGTTTTTATTATGATCTGTTGCCCATTTCATTGCTGAAAGAACTCCGCCTAGAGGACCAAGATCTTTTTTAATATCTCCAATTAGTGAAATTTTATCTGAATTAATAAACTTAATTGAATTATTAGATACTATTAATACTTCCTTAAATTCATCAATTATTTCTGCCAAAATGTAATCAATTAATATTTTGTCAGCTAACAATATCTGAGATTTGTCTTCACCAAACCTTTGTGACTTCCCGCCTGCTAGCACTGTTCCTAAAATATTGTTATGTTCCATTAATAAAATATAAAACATTCAAAGTTGAATTAAAGAAATTAAATGGATTTAAGAATTTTAGAAATCGCGTCTCACACAGAAAATAACAAAGTATTAGAAAACTTTACTCACAAATCAAAAAACAAAAATCCTATTTGTGGAGATGAAATGGAAATAAGCTTAATTGTCAAAGATGATGTTGTAAAAGATATGGGTTATCAGTGTAAATCTTGTATTTATTGCCAAGCATCTGTCAGCTTATTATCTAGAAAAATTAAGGATAAAAACTTAAATGAAATAAAAGATTTTGTTACAGCTGGTGAAAAATTGTTTGAAGATGTTAAAGTTAGTCTAGAAAAACACTGGAAAGATTTTAAAGAAATTTTAGATAAAAAAAATCTTTCAAGGAAAGAATGTTTGCTTTTACCTTTAAGAACAATTGTTAAAGCATTAAAAATTTAAATGATCAAAATCACAAAACCATTATTACAAAAAGCATTGATTGCAGGTTTTTTTTCAACAATCACTATAGGGGTACTTACAGTATTAACTTACAAAAGTACTCTTGGATATTTTATTGCAGCATCATTTGGCTCATCTATGGTTTTATTGTTTGGATTTCCTGAAAGTCCTTTTGCTCAACCAAAAAATGTTTTCTTTGGACATTTGTTAACTGCTTTAGTGGGGGTGTTATTTGTTAATTTTATTTCACTTCCAATTTATATGAGTATTGCATTTGCAGTAGGTATAGGAGTTTTCTTAATGATTTTATTAAATGTTGTTCATCCACCTGCAGGAGGAAACCCAATAATTGTAATTATTGGTAGTGCTTCTTATGATTATTTAATTAATCCAATTATTTTTGGATGCATCATAATTTTATTACTAGCGATCATAATCAATAAATATTTATTGCAAAGAAACTATCCTTTAAAATAATTATGAATTCAAAATATAAAGTTTTAAAGTATTCATCTAATAATTTTAAAGACGTTGAAGATTTAGTTTCAATTGAAGAACCATTAGAGATTTCTTTAAAGTATAAAGAAAATGATAATTGGGTTGAACAAACTTTATCTATTACAATGAGAACTCCTGGTAATGATGAAGATCTTGTAAGAGGATTTTTATTTAATGAACAAATTGTAAAAAGTTTAAATGATATTGATAGTATTGAAAGTTATGGAGACAAAGTTGGTCAATATAAAATTCAAAATAAAATACTAGCAACACTCAATAATTCAGAAAATGTAAATATATCAAAAATCAAAAGAGATTTTTTAACCAACTCCTCTTGTGGTGTTTGTGGCAAATCTTCATTGGATGCACTAGAGATAATTAAAACTACAAAGACAAATTCCTCGGAACCTAAAATTTCAAAAGATGTAATTATACAATCTCCGGATATTTTAAGAGAAGGTCAGTCTGAATTTAGCAAAACTGGTGGTATCCATGCGAGTGGTCTATTTAATAGTGATGGAAAATTGATAGCTCTAAGAGAGGATGTTGGAAGACACAACGCTTTAGACAAACTTATCGGTTGTGCTTTGGAGAAAAACCAATTTGATCCAAAAGACCAATTTATTACGTGTTCTGGGAGACTTAATTTTGAGCTAGTTCAGAAGGTTTTAATGACAGATATTGGTATTATGATTGGGGTTGGTGCGCCAACAAGTCTTGCTATCGATTTAGCTAATAAGTTTGACATTACCCTCATAGGTTTCGTAAAGAGGGACAGTTTTAATATTTACACAAATAACAAAAAAGTTAAGGTGGAATAATAAAAAAAGGGTAATTGTGTCAAAAAATATAAGTAATTTATCTGGAAGAATAGGCCTAAAAGACAATCTATTTAAGCAGATTTCAGAGAACACATTAAGTGAAAACCCTCAAGATATTAAAGAAATTGCAAAAAAACATAACCTTGGAGTTTCAACACTTCACGGTGCTGAATCTTTTTATGAATTTTTAAGACCTTCACACAGAGAAAAAAAAGCTTTCGTATGTAATGGTAGTGCATGCATGTGTGCTGGTACTCAAGACAAACTAAAAGATAAATTAAAAGAAAAATTAGGTGATGACAAAGTCGGAGAGATGTTTTGTCTAGGTCATTGTTATGAAAATCATGCATTTCACTATGATGGTGAAAATTATGCTGGAAAAGATATTGAAAAGATTGATCAAATTTTAAAAGGTGAAGAAATCAAACAAGAAAAATTTTTCTCTAAGAGCTATGCTACAACAAGTTTTTTAATGGATGATAAATTATCATCAACAGATCAATTTAAAGAACAACTAAGTAAATTTTTAAAAACAGATAAAAAAGAAATAGTAAAATCATTATTAGACTCAAACCTTACAGGAAGAGGTGGTGCAGGTTTTCCAACAGGAATGAAATGGGATTTCTGTAGTAAAGCAAAAGGTGATAAGAAATATGTTATCTGCAATGCAGATGAAGGTGACTCAGGAGCTTTTTCAGATAGATACCTGTTAGAAGATCAACCATTGAAAGTTATTTTTGGAATGGTGCTTTGTGGATTTGTAATAGGAAGTGATGAAGGAGTTTTATACATCAGAGGTGAGTATCCAAAATCTATTGAAGCGATCAATGGATGTATTAATGAACTTAAAAAATTAAATTTACTTGGTGAAAATATTTTAGGAACAGATTTTTCTTTTGATCTTGGAATTTGTATCGGTCAAGGTGCATATATTTGTGGAGAAGAAACAGCTTTGATAGCTTCTATTGAAGGAAGAAGAGCTGAAGTAGATGTAAGACCTCCCTTCCCGGTAACAGAAGGGTTATATAAAAAACCAACTGTAGTTAACAATGTTGAAACTTTAGCTGCAGCAACTGGAATTCTATTAAACGGATCGGAAAAATTTTCTTCAGTTGGAAATAAAAAGTCAGCTGGAACAAAATTAGTTTGCTTAGATAGTTTTTTTAACAATCCTGGTGTTTATGAAATTGATATGGGAACACCAATGAAAAAAATATTTAATGAAATTGGTGGTGGATACAAAGAACCTGTTAAAGCTTTTCAAATAGGTGGCCCTTTAGGTGGGGTTGTTCCTTTAAGTGAAATAGAGAATTTAAATCTAGATTTTCAAGAGTTTACTGGAAAAGGTTTTATGTTAGGTCACGCAAGTGTAGTTAGTATTCCAAAAGATTTTCCAATGGCTGAATATATTCATCATTTATTTGAATTTTCTGCAGAAGAGTCTTGTGGGAAATGTTTTCCTGGAAGACTTGGATCTTACAGAGGAAAAGAAATGTTTGATCAAGCTAAGAAGAAAACAGCTAAAATTCCTCTAAAATTACTAGAAGAGTTGTTGGTTACTATGCAAAAAGGCTGCTTATGTGCTCTATGTGGAGCAATCCCAACTCCTATTCAAAACATCCTAAAATACTTTGGTGATGAAATGAAAAATGATATGGTGAAAGATAATTAATGAGCTCTGAGAAAAGAAAAATTGCTTATATTGATGGAAAACCTTACGAAATAGGTCCCAATCATACATCTATTTTAAAATTTGTTAAAAGCTATGTTGGTGAAAAAAAAGTGCCAACTTTATGTGATGACCCTAACTTAGCGCCATATGGAGCTTGTAGAGTTTGTTCAGTTGAAGTTGCTTTAGAAAAAGATGGTCCAACTAGAGTAGTTGCATCTTGTCATACACCAGTTGCAGAAAACCAGCACATATTTACTTCAAACGAAGCATTAACAAGTCTTAGAAAAAATATTGTTGAGTTGGTTTTAACTGATCACCCTATGGAATGTGATACTTGTGAAGTAAACAATAACTGTGAACTTCAAACGGTTGCAAATGATTTAGGTGTTGCTGATCATAGATACAATAGTCCTAAGCAACATAAAGGAATTCCAAGAGATACTTCTCATGATTATATGAGAATGAATTTAGATAACTGTATTAACTGTGGAAGATGTGTCAGAGCATGTGATGAAATTCAAGGATCATTTGTTTTAACAATGAGTGGTAGAGGATTTGAATCTAGAATTACAACTGATAACGATATGATGTTTGGAGATAGTTCTTGTGTATCATGTGGAGCTTGTGCTCATACATGTCCAACGGATGCAATTTCAGATGTATTCCAATCTAAATCTGCAGCTGTAGACAAAAAAGTTAGAACAACTTGCTCGTACTGTGGTGTTGGTTGTAACTTAGAAGCATCTATTAAAGATGACAAGGTGGTTGCAATAGATACTCCTAAACAAACAGAAGTAAACGCTGGTCATACTTGTATTAAAGGAAGATACGCATTTAGTTTTTATGAACACCCTGACAGATTAAAAACACCGTTAATTAAAAGAAATGGAAAGTTTGAAGAAGCAAGTTGGGATGAAGCATATGACTTTATCAAAAAAGAAATGAATAGAATTACAAAAGAAAACGGACCAGATGCTTTTGCTGGAATTTCTTCTGCAAGATGTACAAACGAAGAAAACTATGTTTTCCAAAAAATGATTAGAGCAGCTGTTGGAACTAACAGTGTCGATTGTTGTGCAAGAATTTGTCATTCACCTACAGCTTGGGGTATGCAGCAAACATTTGGAACAGGTGCTGCAACTAATTCAACAGAAGATATTTATCATGCAGATTTATTTTTAGTTATTGGTGCAAACCCAACTAATGCTCACCCGGTAACAGGAGCAAAAATTAAACAGCAAGTGATGAAAGGTAAAAAATTAATTGTCCTTGATCCAGTAACAACTGAATTAGCTAAACTTGCAGATTATCATATCAAACTTAGACCTGGAACTAATGTTGCGGTTCTGAATATGATGTTACACTTTATTATTAAATCTAAACTTTATAATGCTGACTTTGTAAGAGATAGAACAGAAGGTTTTGATAATTTCTTAAAAGAAATTGAAAGACAAGATGTTGATCAGTTAGCAAAAGTTGCTGGTGTAGACAAACAATTAGTTAAAGAAGCTGCAATTGCTTATGCAACAGCTAGAAATTCAATGGAGTTCCACGGATTAGGAGTTACTGAACACGAACAAGGTTCTAAAACAGTGATGTTAATTGCTGATTTAGCAATGATTACAGGAAATATTGGAAGAAAAGGTGTTGGTGTAAATCCACTTAGAGGCCAAAATAATGTACAAGGTGCTGCGGATATGGGATGTCAGCCTCACCAAGGTGCAGGTTATTTTGAAGTAGCAGATGAAAACAATCAAAAATTTTATACTGAAAAATATGGTGTAACTCACCCTACTAAACCGGGTTTAAAAATCCCTCAAATGTTTGAGGCTGCAATCAGTAAAGAACTAAAAGGTTTATGGATTATTGGTGAAGATATAGTTCAAACAGATCCAAATAGTGCACATGTTATTGAGGCAATGAACTCATTAGAGCTATTGGTAGTTCAAGAAATATTTATGAGTGAAACTGCAAAACTTGCAACTGTAGTTTTACCTGGAACTACTTTCCTGGAAAAAGATGGAACTTTTACAAATACTGAAAGAAGAATTCAAAGAGTTAATAGAGCAGTTCCTCCATTACCAGGTACAAAACCAGATGGACTAATTGTAACTGAGATGATGCAAAAATTAGGTTTTGATCAACCATCTTATGATGCAGATCAAGTATTAGCAGAGATTGCTGATGTGGTACCATTCTTTAAAGGTGTTACTAGAGAGAGACTTGGTAAATTAGGATTACAATGGCCTGTAAAAGAAGATGGAACAGATACACAAATTCTACACACAGAAACATTTAAACTTGGAAAAGGAAGATTGAAAAACTTTGATTGGAAAGAATCTAGTGAGATAGAAGCTAATCAAAAAGATTATCCATTAATTTTAACTACAAGTAGAGTATTACAACACTACAATGCAGCAACAATGACAAGAAGAACAAAAAATATAAACATTGTTGATGAGGATGTATTACTAATTCATCCAAAAGATGCAGCTCATAGAGATTTAAATACGGGTGATATTGGAAGATTATATTCTGGAAGAGGAGAAGTTGCTTTAAAAGTTGAAGTAACAGACAAAGTTAAAGAAGGAATTGTATTTACAACATTCCACTTCCCAGAACATATGGTCAATATGGTTACTGGTCATGGAAAAGATGAAGAAACAATGTGTGCTGAATACAAAGTTTCATCTGTTGAAGTTCAAAAAATTTCTAATCAATTTAAAACAGAAGTTAAGCCAAAAGAACATCAAGCTGAAGTTAGTTAATTAAAATGACCATCGGTTGGCATTTTGATAATTCATATTCAAAACTATCAAAAACATTTAAAGAAGATATTAAGCCTACTCCAGTTCATGAACCTGAACTTGTTATTTTAAACGAAGAACTTGCTAAAAATTTAAATTTAAATTTTTCAGGTATAGATAAAAAAAAATTAGCTGAAATATTTTCAGGAAATAGTTTGCCTGATGGAACTAATTCAATTGCACAAGCATATGCTGGTCATCAATTTGGTCATTTCACGATGCTTGGGGATGGAAGAGCAGTTTTATTAGGAGAGCATATAGATAACAAAAATCAACGTTTCGATATACAATTTAAAGGTTCAGGAAGAACCTCTTTTTCTAGAGGTGGTGATGGAAGAGCAGCCTTAGGTCCAATGCTAAGAGAATACATAATTAGTGAGGCAATTAACGCTTTAAATATTCCAACAACTAGAAGTCTTGCGGTTGTTAAAACTGGAGAAAAAGTTGTTAGAGAAAATTTGTTAAATGGAGCAATTTTAACAAGAGTTGCATCCAGTCATATTCGAGTTGGCACTTTTCAATACATTGCAGCCACTCAAAATCTTGAGGATCTTAATACATTGGTCGATTACACAATTGATAGACACTATCCAGAAATTAAATCCTCTAAAAATAAAGCTTTAGATTTATTAAGTCTTGTAATGGAAAGACAATGTCAATTAGTAATCAACTGGATGAGGGTGGGATTTATTCATGGAGTGATGAACACTGATAATATGGCTATTTCTGGCGAAACAATTGATTATGGTCCGTGTGCTTTCATGGATCAATATGATCCAAAAACTGTATTTAGCTCTATAGATAAATTTGGAAGATATGCTTTTTCAAATCAACCACCAATTACAAAATGGAATTTAGCAAGATTTGCAGAATGTCTCATCCCACTAATTGATAAAGATGAGGATGCAGCAATTAAAATTGCAACAGAGTTAATTGATAACTTTCAAAATATTTATGAAGAAAAATGGTTAAATATGATGAGAGATAAACTTGGTTTATTTGGTGAAGATAAAAATGATCTAACATTAATTAATAAACTTTTAGATTGGATGAAAAATAATAATGCAGATTATACAAACACCTTCTGTCATTTAATGGGTGTTGGGTTTGATGATGAAGTTTACAAAAATGATGATTTTAAAAATTGGACCAATGAATGGGAGAAAAGATTAAAACTAAATAATTCATCTGATAAATACTTAGAACTGATGAAAAAAACTAATCCTGTTGTTATACCAAGAAATCAAAAAGTAGAAGAAGCTCTAGCAGACGCAGACAAAGGAAATCTAGAAACAATGAATAAGCTTTTAAAAGTTTTAACTAATCCTTATTCTGATCAAGAAAATATTATTGAATTTCAAAAACCTGCACAATTAGGCAATGAAAAATATCAAACTTTTTGTGGAACCTAATTATAAAACGTATGGCTCAGGCCTAGCGCTTTTTCCTAATACTCTTTCAACTGAAAAATCACTAATATCAATTGTCTGATACGAACCAGTTGTAATCAATTCAGTTAATGCCCTTCCAATCCCTGGGGCTTGCATTAATCCTCTTCCTGTAAAACCAGTGGCCATATAAACATTATCGTACTTAGGATGTTTTCCAACAACAGCATTATTATCTAATCTGTTACAATCGTAGTAACCTGCCCATCCTCCAGTTAATTTTAATTCTTCAAAAGCTGGTATTCTTTTTGCAAGTGCTGGCCAGACTAATTCTTCAAAATCATTCCATGCTGGTTCTAAATCTTTTGCATCAAATACTGATAATGGTGATCCTGCTAAATACTCTCCACCCTCAGGTCTCCAATAAACACCCGTAGTTAAATCACCAGTTAGAGGCATTTCTTTTATATATGTTGGACATTTTACTCTGAACACTGTGTGTTTTTGAGGTTCAACAGGAATGTCTTCTAATAATTCTTTCGTCCAGCAACCAGCTGCAGAAACAATTGTTTTAGCATTTATCTCTGAAAGACTTTTAACCTCTCCTTTTATAAATTCTGCTCCAAGTTCTATTGCCTTACTTTTCAGTGCACTATGAAACATAAAAGGATCAATCCATCCTTCACTTTGATTATCTGTGTAAGTAGCAGTCTCAACACCTTCATCATTTATATATGGAAATACTTTCGATAGCTCTGAGCCTTTAATATTTTTTGTACCTGCATCACATTCCTTATGATTTTCTAAAGCTTTATATTGTTCTTCAGCATGTTCGGGACCAAACATCAAAAGATAACCATTGGTTACCATACTTGCTGTTGGATTAGGATTTTTTTCAGTTTTTAACAATTCTGGTATTTGAAAAATAAATTCTCTTGCAAATTTACCAAGTAAGATATTTTCTTTTTGAAAAAATTGTCTTCTAAAACCTCCTAAAGACAAAGGAAATGAAGCTGTTTTGTATGTTGGATCTCTTTCAATAACATTAACTTTTCTTCCTTCTTTTGAGAGAAAATAAGCAGTTGCTGCCCCAATTATTCCACCGCCAACTACAACAACATCATCCATAATTAATTCAATATAATCAAACTAGTATTTAAAATTAGAGCAAAGCAACACCAAAGTAAATATGGAATCATTAAATACGAGCTCACCATTGTGACGCGTCTATATCTTATGATTAGATTGATAATAAATGCAATTAACACAACTAATACTAATAAAGCTAAAACCATATTGTGAAATACAAAGAAAACTATACTCCAAGTTGCATTGAAAACTAAATGAATAAAATAAATATAAACTGTATTCATCTCTTTACTTTTGGAATGCCAATACATCCAAATAGAAATTGTCATCAATAAATATAAAATTGTCCATACTGGACCAAACACCCAGTCTGGTGGATTAAAAACAGGTTTATTTAATAGAGAATACCAAGGCTCCTTGAAAGTAACTGTAGCTAATCCTCCAATTAATGAAGCTGAAAATGTAATGATAAGAAATAATATAAATGTTACAATTTTATTTTTTAACATAATGTTTATACATAACAAAAAATGAGCAAAAAAACTATTTGGATAACTGGTGGCAGCACAGGAATAGGTAAAGCCTTAGCAATTAAATTTGCAAACAAAGGATGGAATGTTGCGGTATCTGCGAGAAGAGTTGAACTTTTAGATGAACTTTCAAAAAATTATGAAAATATTTCATCATTTCCATTAGATGTTACTGACAAAGCAAAATGTATAGAAGTTTTCAATCAGATTAAAAATAAGTTTGAAAATATTGATATATGTTTTTTTTCAACTGGTACATGGAATCCAAAAAAAGAAAAAGAAATCGATGTTGAGCAAATGGAAGATGTTTTTAAAGTAAATTTTTTTGGAACAGTGAACTCCATTAAAGCAGTGGAACAATATTATAGAGAAAGAAAAAGTGGTATAATCACTATAGTTTCATCTATTGCTGGTTATAGAGGATTGCCTAATTCAACTGGTTATGGACCATCAAAATCTGCACTAAATAATTTAGCAGAAAGTTTATATTTTGATTTTAAAAGGTACAATGTTCGTGTTTGTTTAGTTTCTCCTGGTTTTATTAAAACACCTATGACTGATAAAAACGATTTTAAAATGCCATTTCTAAAAACACCTGAATTTGCTGCTGATCAAATCTATGATGGCTTGATTAATAAAAATGTTTTTGAAATACATTTTCCAAAAGCACTTACTTTAACTTTAAAGTTCTTTAGTTTTCTTCCGAGTAAACTTTATTTTAAATTAGTAGGAAAGATGACTAAGCATCAAAAGAAATAATTAATCTTTAACGAATACAACCGTTAACTCTGCTACCTTAAATCCAAACTTAGTCATTGTAGCTCTGTTGATTGCAACTCTTTCATCTTGCTTAAAGATCCAATCATCAAAAGTAATTTTTAATTCTTTTCCTTTAACTGGAACTAATAAAACATACTCAAATTTGAATGCTGGTCCGTAAGAATATCCTATTGCTTTTCCAACAACGTCCCCTGCTGTACCTTCATAATTATGTTCATCTATTTTAGTAATTGTCCACTCTCGGTCTTGAACCTCACCATCGTCCCAATTAAATTTTTCTTTTAAAATTAGTTGTTTGCCATCCCATGTTCCGTCTAAATCGGCTGAGAATTGTCTTGTAACTTTTCCTGATCGATTTTGCAAAACACCCCAAGCTTTAACGTTTCCTGTAAGGTATTCTTCAATAATTAACCTAGGTTCTTTATTTTTAAAATCTTCTGGTTTCATGGCACTATTATTTGAGCAACTTGTAATTAAGAAAGCCAGAATTATCAACGAAATTGATTTAATTATTTTCATATTATTGGTGTTATTTATTCTGCATTGAAAATTGAATCAAATCAATATTTTTAGATTTAAATCCAGCTTCACAATAAGATAGGTAAAATTCCCACATTCTTTTAAAAGTCAGATCAAATCCTTGATTTTTAATTTGATCCCATTTTCTCAAAAACTCTTCTCTCCAGATAGCTAACGTTTCTGCATAATGATCTGCATAAGAAATGTACGAATTAATTGTTAAGCCGTTATCTGAAACGTATCTATTAATGCTATTTTTGTTAGGAAGAAATCCTCCTGGGAAAATGTATTTTTGAATAAAATCCTGTTTATTTTTGTATCTATCAAACAAACTATCATCAATGGTTATTGCTTGAATTGCAGCCTTCCCACCATTCGATAAATTATCTTTTATTGTTTTAAAATAACTCTCTAAATAATTTTGCCCAACTGCTTCGATCATTTCAATTGAAGCGATCGAATTATATTTTCCTTGAAGATCTCGGTAATCTTTAATCTCAATATTTACTTTTTCATTTAGACCACATTTATGAATTCTCTCTTTTGCGTAATCGAATTGTTTTTTAGAAATAGTAATACAGTCTAATTTCACATCATATTTCTTACCTAAATATTCTGCAAAACCACCCCACCCACATCCAATCTCTAAAACCTTGTCACCAGAACTAGGTTTGATTAGATCAATTAATTTTTGGTATTTATTATTTTGCGCAACACTTAAATTTTTTGAACTATCATCAAAGATTGCACTTGAATAAGTTAAAGTATCATCTAGCCACAATGAAAAGAAATCATTTCCAAGATCATAATGTTTTGCAATATTTTCCTTACTTCGACTTTTTGTATTTTTGATTATTTTATTTTTTATGAAATTGATTACAGGCAGATCAAGCAAACCTGAGAATTTATATATCACTTGAATATTTCTAGCTGTTAACTCAATTAGATCTGAAAGATTATCAGTTTCAAATTCACCTCTCATATAACTTTCAGCAAAACCAATGCTTCCACCTCTAATTAAATTATAATTAAAATTTGGATTTTTTATCTTAATATTTGCCTTTAAAGATTGATCAGGGTTACCAAACTTTAATATCTCATCTTCATAGGTAGTTATTTCAAGGTATCCATTTTTAATTTTACTTAAAAATTTAAAAACCAATTTATCTGCAGCTCTATTTAATAACATTAATTTTCAATCGTTAAATTGTTTCTTATTTTTATTTTTTTTTTAATAATCTTAATTCCTTTCATCCATAATTTAAAGGCCTCAAAATGGATTGCTGATATTATTTTTATAGTCATCAGGGGGTGCTTTAAATATGATTTTAATAATTGACTGCTATTTAAGTTTGTTCTTTTTCCATCTTGAGATGCAAATAAAATTTTTCCTTCTTGATCGTATTGATCAATGATTACAGAAAGTTTTTCATCAGGATTAAGAATTCTAAAAAAATACTTACAATTCATTTCTATAAAAGGTGAAACATGAAATTTTTTAGAACAATTATTCTGAATTAATTTATTTTCACTATCTACTCTAAAAACATAAGTATGTTGCTCACCAAATGTATTTTTCACCTCATATAATATAGATATTAATTTATCATTTTGGTTATAAACAAAAAAGATACTTAGAGGATTAAACACATATCCAAAAATCCTTGGATAACAGAGAAGCTTAATTTTAATATCTACAGTCTCTATTTTATTTTGTTCTAAATTTTTTTTTACCCACTCTTCAAGAGAAGATCCGTCACGTTCACCATGATCCTTTTCATGAAAACTAATTAAATTGAACTTATTCAATGAGAAGAAGCTTATTTCTTGATCTATTTTTCTTAATTCTGATAAATCAATTAAAAGTGAGAAGACGCTATACTTAAAATAGTGCTCTTTTGGTTTGAAACGTTTATGGATTACTTTTCCGTTATATATACATGAGTTAGTCATTTAGGTATTTTAGCATTTCAATAGATGATTTTATTCCATCTTCATGAAAACCATAACCAAAATAACTCCCACAAAAAAGCAAATCTTTTTTATTTTGTAAACTAGATAGTTCTGATTGAGCATCTAGTGCTTGTTGATCATAATAAGGATGAGTAAATTTAACTATTTTAAGTATTTTACTCTCATCAATTTCGAAATATGGATTAAGAGTTAAAAAAATGTCCTGATCGCATTTAAGGTTTTGTAAAAGATTTAACCAATAAGTAATAGAGTTTTTTTCTAAATCTTTATCATTGATTGATGAATTCCATGAAGACCATGCCTTTTTATTTTTTGGCATCACTCTTTTATCAGTATGAATATATGCAATATTTTCTTTATAACTAAAATTAGATAAAATTTTTGTCTCTTCATTAGTAGGATTATCAATCAACTTTAAAGCTTCATCAGCGTGAGCTGCTATTACAACTTTATCATAATCAAAAAATTCACTTTCGCCACCATAATATAAATCTAACCCTTTTGACTTTCTTATAATTTTTTTAATTTTATAATTTTTAAAGTATTCACCACTTATCTTTGAAATTACTTTATTCACATAAGTTCTACTTCTATTGGTTACGGTATACCACTGAGGTCTATTTTTTAGTTTAAAGAGTCCATGATTTTGAAAAAATTTTAAAAAAAATGTTATTGGCATCTTACTTGCTTCATAAGGTGGCATAGACCAGATTGCAGATACCATTGGAATGATATGGTAATCAATAAACGTTTTTGATAGTTTATTATTTTCCAAATATTCACCTAAAGTTAGTTTTTGATCTCTAACATTTATTTGATCACTATTTTTATAAAATTTAATAATATCAAAAAACATTTTTAAAAAATTAGGATTAAACAAATTAGATCTATTTGAAAAAATTCCATTTAAACCTTTTCCACAATATTCAAAGTTTGTATTTTCTACTGATACAGAAAATGACATGTCACTTTTTTCAATCTGAACATCATTTTCTTTAAAGAAATTAATTAAATTTGGATAGGTTTGAAAATTAAATACAATAAAACCAATATCTACAGATACTTTCTTTTCATCAAAAATTAAATCTATTGTATGAGAATGACCACCAAAATGATCTTCTTTCTCAAAAAGATCTACATGATGTTTTTTTGATAAATAATAAGCAGCACTTAAGCCTGATATACCAGAACCGACTACGGCAATTTTCATTAATGGTTAAGCCGCGTCTTCTTTAAACTCATCCATACTTGGACAAGTACAAAAGATATTCTTGTCTCCATAAACATTGTCCACTCTTGCAACTGGTGGCCAAAATTTATTTGTTTTTAAGAACTTAGCAGGATAAGCAGCTTGCTCTCTTGAATATTTATGATCCCATTCATCTGATGCAAGTTCTATATCTGTATGAGGAGCGTTCTTAATAGGATTGTCTACTTTATCAAACTCACCAGAATTGATCTTATCTATTTCAGATTTGATATTAATTAAAGTATCACAAAATCTATCAAGCTCAGATAAACTTTCACTCTCTGTTGGCTCTATCATCATAGTTCCTGCAACTGGCCAAGACATTGTTGGTGCGTGGAAACCATAATCGATCAATCTTTTAGCGATATCTTCCTCAGTGATACCTGTCTCACTCTTAATTGATCGAATATCTATAATACATTCATGAGCAACATTGCCATTAGAACCTTTGTACAAAATTGGGAAATGATCTTTAAGTCTATGGGCTATATAATTTGCGTTTAATATCGCAACTTGAGTAGCTAATTTTAAACCTTCAGAACCCATCATTTTAATATACATCCAAGAAATTGATAAAATACTTGAGCTTCCCCAAGGGGCTGCTGAAACTGCTCCTATTCCTGTAGCAGGTCCACAATCTTTAACAACTGGATGATTAGGTAAATAAACTTGCAAATGTCTTTTACATGCAATTGGTCCCATTCCTGGTCCTCCACCACCATGTGGAATACAGAATGTTTTGTGTAAGTTTATATGACAAACATCTGGACCAAAATTTCCAGGTCTTGCTATTCCAACAAGTGCATTTAAATTTGCACCATCCATATAAACTTGACCACCGTGTTTGTGTATCAGTTCACAGATATCTGTAATTTTTTCTTCAAATACTCCGTGAGTAGAAGGATATGTAACCATTAATGCTCCAAGATTTTCAGAATGTGCTTCTGCTTTTTTCTTCAAATCTTCAAAATCAACATTTCCTTCTTTATCACAATCAACAACTACAACTTTCATTCCAACCATTTGTGCACTAGCAGGATTTGTTCCATGTGCTGAGCTTGGAATTAAACATATATTCCTGTTTTCTTCTCCTCTGTCTAAATGATATTTTCTAATTACCATCAAGCCAGCATATTCTCCTTGAGCACCTGCATTTGGTTGAAGTGAAACTCCAGAAAAACCTGTAATGGATCTTAACCAATTTTTTAGATCAGTGAATAAAGCTCTATAACCTTCCATCTGCTCTACTGGTACAAACGGATGAGGCTCAGCTAACTCTCTCCATGAAATAGGAATCATTTCTGCAGTAGCATTTAATTTCATAGTACATGAGCCAAGTGCAATCATAGTTCTATTAAGAGCTATATCTTTATCCTCTAATTTTTTTAAATATCTAAGCATCTCTGTTTCTGAATGATATGAATTAAAAACAGGATGTTCTAAGTATTTAGAAGTTCTCAGTAAATTTTTTGGTAAATTAGGTAAACTTACGGTTGGATCTTCTTTTTTAATCGATTCAGCTGCGTTAAAAATTTTCAACAATTGATTTACTCTATAAACATTTTTCTTTTCATCAAAAGAAACAGCCAACATTTCAGAATTTACTCTTCTAATATTTACTTTTTGATCTAAAGCATTTTTATAGATTTGATCAGTCTTATCTTTTGTTACAATTGTAACTGTATCAAAGAAATGATCTGAATAAATTTCATATCCAGATTGTTTTAATTTATCTGCAAAATTTTTAGCTAATTGAGAAACTCTTTCTGCAATAGTTTTTATTCCATCTGGACCGTGGTAAATAGCATATGCAGCTGAAACAATTGCTAACAATGCTTGAGCAGTACAAATGTTACTTGTCGCTTTATCTCTTCTAATATGTTGCTCTCTTGTTTGAAGTGATAATCTGTAAGCTTTATTTCCATGTCTATCTACTGACACACCAATAATTCTTCCTGGCATAGATCTTTTGAACTCATCTTTAGTTGCAAAGAAAGCTGCATGAGGTCCACCATAACCCATTGGAATTCCAAATCTTTGAGAGCTTCCTACTGCAATATCAGCGCCTAATTCTCTTGGTGTTTTAAGTAGCGCTAAAGCTAATAAATCAGAAACTAATACAGCTTTTCCATTTTTTTTATGAATTTTGCTGATAGCTTCACTTGGATCTTTGATGTCTCCTAAAGTTCCAGGATATTGAAGAATTCCACAAACTAAATCCTCTTTAAGTTGATCCAATACTTTATCTTCATTGCCAACAAGTACTTTTAATCCCATTGGCTCTGCTCTTGTTTGAATTACATCAATCGTTTGTGGATGACAATTTTCTGATACAAAAACTAAATTACTATCCTTTTTATTTAACCTGTGACTTAATCCCATAGCTTCTGCAGCTGCTGTTCCTTCATCAAGCAAAGATGCGTTTGCAATATCCATACCTGTGAAATCAACAATCATTTGCTGAAAGTTTAGAAGCATTTCTAGTCTTCCTTGTGCTACTTCAGGCTGATAAGGAGTATATGATGTATACCAACCTGGATTTTCTAGAATATTTCTTAAAATTACATACGGAGTGTAAGTTCCATAGTAACCCATACCAATAAAATTTGAATAAATTTGATTTTTTTTTGAAATTGCTTTCAATTTTCTTAACGCTTCATACTCGGAATTAGACTCTCCTATGTTTAATCCATCTTTCAATTGTATCTTTTCTGGAACTGTGCTTTTTATTAAATCGTCTAATGAATTATAATTAAGCTCCTTCAGCATTTTATTTTGATCTTCTTCTGAAGGCCCAATGTGTCTTTTTAAAAAGTCTTTTTGTGAGTTATGTAACATTAGCTATCACTCTCCTTTGCAAATTTATCGTATTCTTCTTTGTTCATTAAGCTGTCCATTTCTGAACTATCTTTTAATTTAAGTTTAAAAAACCAAGCTGATCCCTCAGGGTCTTCATTAATTTTTGCAGGATCATCTACAATAGCTTGGTTAGTATCTACTACTTCGCCACTTACAGGAGTATAAACATCACTTGCAGCTTTAGTTGACTCAACTACTCCTGCTGTGCCATCTTTTTCAACGCTTGAACCTTTTTCAGGTAACTCAGCAAAAACAATATCTCCCAACATTTCTGTTGCATGCTTTGTAATTCCAATGGTGGCAACATCGCCCTCCACTGTAATCCACTCGTGTTCTTTTGAAAATTTAACTTCACTCATTAGTTTACTCCTTTCACATAACTTTTTTTATAAAATGGTAACCCACAAACACTTGCAGGATGTTTTTTTCCTCTTACTTCTAGTAAAATTTTTGTATCAACTTTAGAAAACTCTTTATCAATGTAGCCCATTGCTATTGGACCATTTACACTTGGGCCAAAAGTTCCGCTTGTAACCTCACCAATAAGTTTTTCTGACTCATCAAATATTTTAGTTTTTTCTCTAGCAATCAATCTTCCTTCTGGCTTAATGCCAATTCTAATTTTAGAGGTACCTTCTTGTATTTCTTTCATAATTTTGTCAGAACCAACAAATCCACCATTTGAAATTCTCTCTTTAGAAATCGCCCACTTTAAGTTTGCTTCAATTGGTGTTTTTTCAGTATCAAGTTCATGTCCATATAAGCACAATCCAGCCTCTAATCTCAAGGTATCTCTTGCCCCAAGTCCTATAAGTTGTGCTCCTTTTTCCATCAAATTCTGAGTAAATCCTTCAGCTAAATCGTTGTTAATAGATATTTCAAAACCATCCTCTCCAGTATAACCAGACCTTGTAACAAAAACTTTCTGATCTTTATAATCAAACCAGTTCCCTGTCATAAAATTAAGTTTTTCAACACCTTCTATTATGTCATTTAAAATCTCAACTGACTTTGGACCCTGGATTGCAATTAATGCTCTTTGATCATCAAGAACCATTTCATATTTACTTTTAAGTAAATCTGATAAAATTTTAAAATCATTATCTTTGCATGCTGCGTTTAAAATAATTAAATATCCTTTTTCAATTTTAGTGATTATCAAATCATCATGAATTCCAGCACTATCGTTCATTAAAAAACTATATTTAGAAAAGTTTTGTTTCAAATTTTTTAAATCAAGTGGAAAAATTTTTTCAAGATCAGCAGTTAAGTCATCTCCACCATAAATAAATAATTGACCCATATGAGACACATCAAAAATACCTGCATTTGATCTTGTGAATTTATGCTCCTCAACAATCCCTTTGCTGTATTGTATGGGCATTTCATATCCAGCGAATTCTACAAATTTAGCTTGGTTATCTCGATGAAGCTTGTTTAAAGATGTTTTTTTTCCCATACTAACTCTGTCGTACCCATCTGTATTTTTGCCTGAGAGTTTTACTCCTTCGGCGAGAACTCAATCTCTTTCCAGAGTTAATATAATACGGTCCTTTTACCTGAGAGTTTCCTGGGCGGTTGCTCCTTCGGTGTCACAAAGTTTGTGATCTCTCCCGTTAACAAATATTCTAATAAATACTGTTTAATGTCAAATGTTATTAGATCGCTTTTTTTTCTGAGGTATATAAATTGTAAAATTGAAGTAAAACTGCAAGAATAACTATTGATCCTCCAATAATTACTATGAACGGTGGCTGTTCATTTATAAACAACCATGCCCATAAGGGACCAAGTACTGCTTCTGTTAACATTATGATTCCAACCATTGCTGATGGTGTTCGTTGAGCACCGATAGTAATAAATATAAAACCTAATCCTAATTGTAAAAACCCAGCTAAAAATCCTAAAAAGATATCATTAGGAGATATCATTATTTTTTCTGACATTAGGTAACCTATTAACAAAGCAAAAACACCTGCAACAAATTGAGCAGGAACCATATCAACAGTTGGATATTTTCTTACTACTAAAATTAATGTAGCAAATGATATTGGCATTATGAAAGCTGCAATATTTCCAGACATTTGGCCTGGAGATAAAGAACTTCCAACCATTAGAAGTATTCCTGAAATTGCAAGAATTATTGAAGTAAGAGTAATTGCTGAAATTTTTTCTTTTAAAAAAAAATAACCAAATATTGCTAAGAAGATTGTTTGTGTTTGAATAATAAAATTAGCATTAGCAACAGTTGTGTTATACATTGCAAACACATAACCACTAAAACCGAGTGATAAAATAAATCCACCAAAGAAACCGGGAAATCCTAAATTATAAAAGGATCTAAATACTTGTTTTTTATAAGTTAAAGCTAAGTATAAGCTAATAACAATTAAGAAAAATACTGTTCTCCAAAATAATATTTGCCAAAGAGTTGCTCCTTCAAATGACTTAACGATCAAACCTCCAAAACTGAGACTACACGCACCTAAGAAAATTAAAAAAGGTCCTGGAAGTTTTCTAATAATATTCATTATATTTGATTGAGTAAGTTCTGAGTATCCATCTCATACAATTTAAATAAAGTTTCTGCATCAGATAAATTTATCTCTTTAAATTTAATTTTTGAGCCAGGTGATATTTGTACTAATCGATCATAATCAACGCTGGCTACCACACCAATTTTTGGATATCCTCCAATAGTACCATGGTCTGACAGCATAATAATCGGGTTTCCATCTGCAGGTACTTGGATAACTCCTTTTAACAAACCTTCTGATTTAATATTGGTATTTACAATGTTTTCAATTTTTGGACCTTCTAAACGCATCCCCATTCTGTCTGAGAGTTTTGATACAGAAAATTGTTTTTCAAAAAATATCTTTTTTCCTTCCTGAGAAAAATAATCAAAGTTTGGTCCTTTTATTACTCTGATATTTTCAACTTTAGAATTTATATAGTTAGTTTTTTTTTTACTTTGGTCTGTATTAATATTTAAGATATTTATTTTTTGACCGTTCTCTAATTTTTTTCCACCATTTGATCCGATATTTGCCTTGGTATTTATAGAGCAACTATTCCATTGAAATTTTAAATCTAATTCTCCACCAACTGCTAAATAGCCATAAACTGATTTATTTGTTGATATAAGATTGATTTCATCTCCACTTTCGATTTGATAACTCTCATAACAATTACCATCAATTTCTGTGCCATTTTTAATAATTTTAAAAACAATATCGCCAGTGACTACTATGTTAATTTTATCTCCAGAATATTTTAAATGTGGTCCTTGGTATGCAAATTCTATAACTGGAGAATTTAATTTATTACCTACCAGCTTGTTAGCTAAACTATAATTTCTATTATCCATTGCTCCGCTAAATGGAATTCCTATATGATATAAATTGTTTCTTCCTTGGTCTTGAAAGGTTGTATTTACTCCAGCTCTTATAATTTGGAAATTATTTGTCATTGTAGCTATTATATTTTTCAAGATTTATTTTTTTAAAAACTACTATATCGCCAGGATTTATTAAATTTGGCTCTTCCTCTTTTGAATTATCAAAAACATCTAAAGGTGTATTACCAAGTATGTTCCATCCACCAGGGCTTTCAAATGTATAAATATTTGCAAATTGTTCAGTTAAAGCAACTGATCCTTTGGGGACTTTTACTCTTGGTGTTTCTAGTCTTGGTACTCTCATATTTTCATCCAAATCACCTAAAAAAGGCATACCAGCAATAAATCCGGTCATATAACAAAAATATTCCTTACTAAAAAAATTTTCTAAAATTTTATCTCGATTAATATTTAATTTTTCTTCTAATCTTTTTATATCAAGAGAAAATTGATCATCACAACAAACTGGAATTTCTATTTTGGTGCTATTGTTGTCTTGAGTTTCATTAACATTTAAATTTTCAATCAATTTTTTAACTTCTTTAAAGTTTGTTTTTCTAAGGTCGTAAGAAACTATTAATTTATTATAAGAAGGAGTAAGATTATTTATACTTTCAACGTTCTCTTTTTTTAAAGCTTTAAAATATTTTATTACTTTAGAGTTAACTGATTTATTTACCTCTACACCAAAATCGCAATAAACAGCTGCGTCACCAAGATTTGATATATTTTTTATCATGGCATGTTATACTTCAACAATTAGAACTATGGAAATTAATATAAATTGTGATTTAGGTGAAAAATCAAAACACCATTCAAATAAATATGATCCAGACTTACTTGATATAGTAAATTCTGCTAACGTAGCATGTGGATTTCATGCTGGTGATGAAGAATCTATGAACCAAGTGGTTCAAATATCAAAAAAAAATGGCGTTAGTATTGGAGCCCACCCATCATTTAACGACCCAGAAAACTTTGGAAGACAAAGAATGAACCTAGCACCTGAAGAAGTTAGAAAATTAATTATTGACCAATATGAAATTTTACAAAAAATTGCTCAAGATCATGGAGAAAATGTTACTCATATAAAACCACATGGAGCGTTAAATAATATGGCGTGTGAGGATATTGATCTTGCTACTACATTAGCGAAAGCAATCAATGAAATAAGTAAAGATTTGATCTATTTAGTTCCTACTGGCTCTAAAATGGAACAAGCAGCTAAAAAATTAGATATGAAAATTGCCTGTGAAATTTTTGCAGATAGAACCTATGAAGATGATGGAAATTTAGTTTCTAGAAAAAAATCACATGCATTAATCACTGATCCTGAAGAAGCTAAAAAACATGTATTAAGCATGGTTAAAAATCAGGCACTGAATTGTCACAGCGGAAAGCAAATACCTTGTGAAATTGACTCTGTATGCATACATGGAGATAACAAGAGTTCACTTGCTACAGCAAGATCAATTAAAGAAAATTTAATTGAAAATGGACTTAACTTAAAACCTTTAAGCCAAATGGAGAAATTTTTATAATGATAAAAAAAATATTCTTAATAATTGTATTAACATTATTCTTAACAAACCTAATAGCTGCAGGTACAGACAGTACAAGCAAAGTGAAATCTGATTATGATAAGGCTGTAACACACATCAAAGTTGCAAAAAATTATGAAAAAAAAGGTAAACTAGAAAAAGCCAAAAAAAGATATGAAAAGGCTTTACCTTTACTTATTAAATCAAACAAGAAGAAACCACTTCAGGCGGATACTTTAAACTATTTAGGATTTACAACTAGAAAACTAGGTGATTATGAAAATGGAGAAAAATATTATCTTTTAGGTCTAGAAATTGATCCAAATCATAAAGGTATCAATGAATATCTTGGAGAACTTTATGTTGCTACAAATAGAATGGATTTAGCTAAAGAAAGACTTAAAGTATTAGAAACTTGTAACTGTGAAGAATATAACGAGTTAAAAGAAATAATTGAGGGAACAAAGAAATCTAAATACTAATTTAATGCTAGATATTCAAGATCCATTAGAGGCAAGAAAAGTTATCAGAGAAAATAATTATAAAGAACAGACAGCAGGTGCTGCTAACAAGTATGTTCAAGGAAATCTTTGTATCTTACCAAGCAAATATGCAATGGACTTTGCTTCTTTCTGTCAAAAAAATCCAAAACCTTGTCCATTAATTGGATTTGGTACTAAAGGAGATCCTTCATTAAAAGATCTTGGTGATATTGATATTAGAACTGATGTTCCTCAATATAGAGTATGGGAAAAAGGAAAATTAGTTGATGAGCCATATGATATTAAAAAATATTGGAATGAAGATTTAACAACTTTTGTTCTGGGATGTTCAATGTCTTTTGAGCTGCCTTTAATTGAAGCTGGTATTCCAATTCAACACATAGAAAACAATACTATTGTTCCAATGTATAAAACTTCAATAGACTGTGAACCTGCTGGACAATTTTCAGGAAAACTAGTTGTGTCTATGAGACCCTTAAGTTCAAAGGATACAATTAGATCAATTCAAATTAGTTCCAGATTTCCAGCTGTGCATGGTGCACCAGTACATGTTGGTAATCCAGACGAAATTGGAATTAAAGATATAATGAAACCTGAATATGGTGATCCACCTAGAACAATAAAGAACAACGAAATTCCTGTATTTTGGGCGTGTGGTGTTACTCCTCAATCTGTTTTAGAAAATTCAAAACCCGATTTTTGTATTACTCACAGTCCAGGTAAAATGCTTATTACTGATAAACTAAATAACGATCTTGCTGCTTTTTAATTAATTTCCTAAAAAAACTTTAGTAACTTTTTCATTATCAATTAGATCTTCTGATCTACCATCGATAACTAATCTTCCACTTTCTAAAACATATCCTCTATCTGCCATACTTAATGCAAGTCTTACGTTTTGTTCTACGAATAATATTGATATCCCTTCTGCAACTATATTTTTAAATATCTTAATTAAGTCTTTCATAACCATTGGTGATAGACCTAAAAAAGGTTCATCCACCATCAAAAGTTTTGGTAAACCCATCATTCCTCTAGCTATAGCTAACATTTGTTGCTCACCACCTGACATTGTTTTTGCTAACTGATCCGATCTAGTTTCTAGTTTTGGAAAAATTTTATAAACCTTATTTAATGAATTTGTTAACTCTTCTTTTGCTTTTGGATGCCAAGCACCCAATAAAAGATTTTGTTTAACTGTAAGATGAGGAAAAACTCTTCTTCTTTCAAGTACATGTGAAATTCCTAACTCGGTTCTTTTATAAGTTGGAATATTTGAAATTAAAGTATTATCAAAAGTAATAGAACCTTTTTTATGTTCAACAAGATTACTTATAGTATTTAAAACAGTACTTTTACCAGACCCATTTGGTCCTAAAAGTGCAACCATTTCAGCTTTATTTACATTAATAGAAACATCCCAGATAACTTGGAAATCATCATATAAAACATCAATATTTTTTACATCAAGCAGCATCAAATGTTCCTAAGTAAGCATCAATTACTTGTTTATTATTTTGAATTTCTTTTGGTTCACCAAATGCAATTCGTTTTCCTTGATCTAAAGCAAGAACATTGTCCGAAATTTCCATAATAATATTAATATTATGTTCTATTGTGATAATCGTTACACCTGTCTTTTTTAATTTTTTAACAAGTTCTACAAGTCCAGGAATAGTCTTTTGGTCCACACCACCTGTTACTTCGTCCATCAAAAGTAATTTAGGATCAATAGCCATAGCTCTAGCCATTTCTAATCTTTTCCTTTGTCCAGTTGATAACTCTTTTGCAAAGTGATGTCTTTTTTCAATCAGATCTACAAAGTCAATAATTTCTAAAGCTCTATCTCTTGCTCTTTTAATATCTTTCTCTTTAACAAACGCTCCTATCATAACATTTTCAAGTAATGTTTGATCTGCAAATGGTTTTAGTTTTTGAAAAGTTCTACCTACTCCAAGGTTACTTATTTTATCAGGGCTAATTCCAAAAATATTTTTATCAAAAAATTTAACTTTTCCGGTGTCTGGTTTTGTAAAGCCAGTAATCAAATCAAATAAAGTAGATTTACCAGCACCATTAGGTCCTATCACTCCTAAAATAGATCCTTCTTCGACATCAAAAGAAATATCTCTATTTGCATGGATTCCACCAAAAGATTTACTCAGATTTTCAACTGTTAAAATTTTCATCGTTGTTTTTTTCTTTCTAAAATATCTTTAGGAATAAATGAGATCAGACCATTTGGTCTAAAAATGCAAATAATCATTAAAATCAAACCATAAAAAATTAAATCAACAGCACCACCGGTACCTCCTAAATAAATTCTTGAATATTCTGAAATTGGTACAAGTATTGCAGCACCTATAATTGGACCCCAAACATTTCCAATTCCACCTAGTACTGTGATTAATAAAACTATAATCGATATCTCAATATTAAAAACTCTGTCTGGATCAATAATTAAAATATATTGTGCAAACAAGCTACCCATTGGAGCCATGATCATTGCTGAAATCACATAAGCTATAATTTTATAATTCGAAACGTTTATACATAAACTTAAGGCTGCTTGTGGGTCATCTCTAACTGCTCTCAATCTGTAACCCAATTTAGACCTACTCAATAACCACACTAAAAAGAATGTGATTAAAAAAAATATTAAAAAAACATAATAATAGGGAGCTTTACTGCTATGAAATTGCAATGCAGACCATGAGTCTTCTGGTGTCATTGTCACCCACAGTCCTGATGCAGCTCCTACTAAATCCCATCTTTGAAAAACTACTTGGAAACTTATACCAATTAATAAAGTAGCAATTGCAAAGTAGTGACCACTTAACCTAAGCATTGGTATACCAATTAACACAGCAAAAATTCCTGAAACAAACATACCAAAAAATATACTTATCCAAGGTGTTATTCCGTACTCCATATAAAAAAATGAGGTTGCATAAGCACCAATGCCAAAAAACGCTCCATGACCTAAACTAATTTGACCTGAAAAACCTGCAATTACATTCCAAGACTGAGCCATAACTGCATGCATGAAAATCATAATAAATAAATGGAGATAAAATGAATTCATCCCAAAAAGCGGCAGTGCAAACAAAAGTATAATTAAACCAGCAATAATTGATATTACTCTATTATTTGTATTCCAAATTGGTTCTGATTTTGCAATTGCTAACTTACTATCCATTAATACCTACCAAACAAACCTTGAGGTTTATAAATCACAACTAAAAGATAAATTGCAAATACATATAAAAGTTTAAATGATGGATCGATCAGTAATCCACCTAAAGATTCTACTAATCCGATAATTATACCAGCATATAAACATCCAATAATACTTCCAAAACCTCCTAGAGCCACAGCAACAAAAGCAAATAATGCAAAATTAATACCAACATCAGTAAAAATAAAAAAATAGTTTGCCATCATTCCACCAGCTACTCCTACACAACCAAGTCCAATCGCCCAACCAATTGCAAACATTTTGTTTGATGGAATACCTAAAATTTCTGCCGCATGTCTATCTTGAGCTGTTGCTTGCAGAGCTAATCCAGTTTCTGTTTTTGTTACAAACCAATACAAACCAAAAAATGCAACTAAACAAACAAGACTTGCATATAATTGGGGTTGACCAATAAACACAGATCCAATTTCAATACGCCCCTCTAATAAAGGTTTATCAACGTTTCTAAAATCTGGTGTCCATAATAATTGAGCGATCGATCTAATAAAAATAGACAATCCAAATGTTGCACAAATTTGGATAAGCATTTTTGCTTTTAAGATGTATCGAATTAAAAAATAATGAGTAACAATTCCACAAAATGCCAACAAAAGTATAGTAATTGGAATTGAAAACAGTGGATCTAAACCAAATAAAGACCAAAGCCAAAATGATGAAAACATAGACAACATTAAATGCTCTCCATGAGCAAAGTTAACAATTTCCATTAATCCAAAAATTAAACTTAAGCCTGCTGCGATTAATGCATAGATTAATCCCATCATTAATCCTGTGACTATAGCTTGAATTATAATTTCAGAAGTCATTTGGTTTATTTTTAAAGTATATATAAAGAATGTATATATTAAACAAATACTTCTTTAGCATTGATAAAATAAAAAAACTAAACCATTGAATTGATCAAATGAATAGTATTAAGTTAGAAATTTAAAAATTAAACAAGAGGGAAAAAAATGAGAAAATTAATTCTTACAGTATTTACTTTTTTTTCATTAGTATCTGCGCCAGCAATTAGTTACGCAGAAGATGTAAAAATTGGAGTACTTTATCCACTTACTGGACCTGTTGCACAGGTTGGTAAAGATGCTGTTGCAGCAGTTAAAACAGCTTTAGATATCATCAATAACAGTCATAACATTCCTGGCATGCCACTTGCAAAAGATGCTGGATTAAAAGGATTAGGCGGCGGTAAAATATCTATCGTTGTTGGAGACCACGGTGGAAAACCAGATATCGGTGTCGGTGAAACTGAAAAAATGTTAAATTCTGACAAAGTTCACGCAATGTTTGGAGCTTACTACTCATCAGTAACCGGTGCTGCTAGTCAAGTATCTGAGAGAGCAGGAATACCTTGGGTAAACGGTGAGTCTACTTCTCCAAAATTAACAACAAGAGGATTTAAATACTTCTTCAGAGTTACTCCACACGATGGTGAGTTCACTCAGCTTATGTTTGAATTCATGAATGACTTTAACAAAAAGAATAGCAATAAGTTAAAGACACTAGGTATTATTCATGAAGATACATTGTGGGGTGCTGACAGTGGTGGAACTCAAGACAAAATGGCTAAAGAACAAGGTTATGATGTTATAGAGAAAATTAGCTACAAAGCTAAAACAACAACTTTAAGTTCTGAAGTACAAAGATTGAAAGCAAAAAACCCAGATGTTTTATTGCCTTCATCTTATACAGCTGATGCATATTTATTTTTAAATACTGCAAAAGAACTTGATTACAATCCTAAACTTTTAGTTGCTCAAAACGCTGGTTATACAGATCCTAAATTCATAGACACAATGGGAAGCAAAGCAGAAGGTGTGATCACAAGATCACCTTTTAACACTGACTTAGCAAAAACTATTCCTATGATTGGAACTGTAAACGACTTGTTTAAAACACACTCTGGTGGAAGAGATTTATCAGATGTACCTGCAAGAGCATTTACAGGTTTTATGGCTTTAGCTAATGCAATTAATAATGCTGGATCAACAGATCCTGAGAAAATCAGACAAGCTCTAGTAAATCTAGACATGTCATCTGAGTCTTTAATTGTTCCTTACAGAGGAATTAAATTTGGTGCAGATGGTCAAAACGAAAAGACTAGAGGTATTTTAATGCAAGTTCAAAATGGAAAATACTGTACGGTATATCCATTTGAATTAGCAGCTTGTGAGTTAAAATATCCTATGCCTACTTGGTCTGAAAGATAATTTAAAAAAAATACAATTATTAAGGCGGTCAAATTTTTTGACCGCCTTTTTTTTATTCTTTTGATTGCAATCTTCTTAAATTGAAATAATAATTAGACATCTTGATTGAAGAGCTCATAATTCTAACCCAAATTATTTTTATCACTATTATCTTAACAGCAGATAATGCTGTGATAGTTGGTTCTATTGCATCAAATTTTGTACCCAAAAATAGAAAGCAAATTATCTTATGGGGAGTAATTGGAGCATTTGTATTTAAAATCTTTTTTGCAATCTTTGCTACTTTTTTATTTGAATTTTATTTTATAAAAATTTTAGGTGGGTTGTTGTTAGTGTGGATAGTTAATGATTTAAGAAAAGACCTTGTTGATATTAAAAATATAAAACCTTCAATTAAAAAAACAAAACAACCATCGTACATAAATAGTATAGGTAAAGTACTATTTGCTGATCTAATGATTAGTTTTGATAATGTAATAGGTGTTGTTGCTGCAGCTCAAGGATATTTTGGCTATATGATTTTTGGTCTTGTCCTATCGGTCATTCTTACAGGTGCATTAGCAACTTATATGGCTAACTATATTCAAAAACATATTTGGATAGCTTACATAGGCTTAATATTTATTTTAGTTGTTGGTCTACAATTAATTATAGGTGGTTTAGTAGATCTTGAGATACTCAATATTAACGAGGAATTTAAAAAATACTTTTAATTAAAAGAGTATTTTTTTGAGGGGAATTTTCTTGTTTTAACTTCACTTGCGTATTTAGAAACTGCTTTTGATATTTCTGTCTTGATATTTGCATATTTCTTAACAAATCTAAATTTAATTGGATTTAAACCTATTAAATCATCAAATACCAAAATCTGACCATCACAATTATTAGATGCGCCTATCCCAATTGTTGGAACACTAACACTTTTAGTCACTTGTTTTGCTAATGATGTTTGAACACACTCTAAAACTATGCAAAATGAGCCAGCTTCTTCAACTAACTTTGCGTCTTTCATAATATTTTCTTTTTCACTTTGTTTCTTACCTTTAAATTTAAATGTTTTATCTGATTGAGGCAAAACCCCTATGTGGCCCATTACAGGAATATTATTTTTAACTAAAGTTTTAATAGTATTTATAATTTTCTTTCCACCTTCTAATTTGACACCATCACATTTAGTTTTTTTCATTATTAATTTTGCATTTTTTAATGCCTCTTTAGGATTACGATAAGTATTATGAGGCATATCAACAATCATTAAACTTTTTTTAATACCCATACGAACACTCTTAGAGTGTTCGATCATTGTATTCAAAGTTACTTCTCTAGTAGACTTATAATTATATAAAACTGATCCAAGTGAATCTCCCACTAAAATTAGATCACAATAATTGTCTAAAACTGAAGCAATATTTTTAGAGTAAGCAGTTAAGGTTACTAATTTAGTTTTATTTTTTTTCTTAATAAAATCTGAAATCTTTTTATTCATCGACTTACCAGGAGCCGGTATTTTCCATTGACGCCCAAGGCTCTTTAGGCTCTAAGTTTCCTTCTTGTAGGATTTCTATTGAAATTTTGTCAGGTGATCTAACAAATGCCATATGACCATCTCTTGGTGGTCTATTAATAGTGTAGCCCATATCCATTAATCTTTGACATGTCTCGTAAATGTTATCTACTCTATATGCAAGATGACCAAAATTTCTAGAACCTTCGCCTAGCTCATCTCCATCCCAATTATAGGTTAACTCAATTTCTGCCTTTTCATCGTTAGGAGCTGCAAGAAAAATTAAAGTGAATCTTCCTTTTTCATTTTCCATTCTTCTTGTTTCTTTTAAACCAAGGCCTTCACAGAAGAATCTTAAAGATTCATCTACATCTTTAATTCTGATCATTGTATGTAAATATTTCATAAGGTGTTTTTATAATTAAAATTACTCTAATTCAATAGTACTTGGTGGTTTAGATGTAACATCGTAAACAACTCTATTAATGCCTCTTATGCTATTAACAATTTTATTGGAAATAGTTTGCATAAAAGATTTTTTAAACTCATAAAAATCTGCAGTCATTCCATCTTCAGAGGTAATTGCTCTTAGTAAACATAAATATTCATATGTTCGATTATCACCCATAACTCCAACTGTTTTAACAGGAAGTAATGCTGCATAAGCTTGCCAAATTTTGTGGTATAGCCCATGATCTCTTAAAGCCTGAATAAAATAATGATCAGCTTCTTTTAGAATTTTTATCTTTTCATTAGTAATAATACCTGGCATCCTGATTGCTAAACCTGGGCCAGGAAATGGATGTCTTGAAATTATTTCATGACTTAAATTTAACTCTAGGCCTAATTTTCTCACCTCATCTTTAAATAGAAATTTTAATGGCTCTACTAACTTTAAGTTCATTTTTTTAGGTAAACCACCCACATTATGATGTGATTTTATTTTAGAAGTTTGACTTCCAGTAACAGACTTACTTTCAATTAAATCTGGATACAAAGTCCCTTGTGCCAAAAATTTTACATTTTTTATTTTCTTTGCATATCTCTCAAATATTTTAATGAATAGATTTCCTATAATTTTTCTTTTTTTCTCTGGATCGGATACATTTTTTAATTTACTTAAAAATTCCTTTTCAGCGTTCACGTAGATTAAATTCATTTTTAGTCGTTTTTTAAAAGTTTGAACAACCTGAACTTCTTCATTTTTTCTAAGCAATCCAGTGTTAACAAAAATACAATATAGTTTTTTTCCTATTGCTTTATTCAATAATTGAGCCACCACACTACTATCTACACCACCTGATAATGCACAAATTACTTTATTATCTCCAACTTGAGCTCTGACATCTTTAATTAATTGTACCTTTTGATCTTTTGATGACCAATTTTTCTTAATTTTACAAATAAGAAAAATAAAATTACTAATTAGTTTTTTTCCGTTCTCTGTATGAGTTACCTCTGGGTGAAACTGAACACCATAAAAATTTTTAATTTTATTTTCTACAATTGCAAATTTAGAATTTGAGCTTGATGCAATTACTTTAAAATTTTTAGGTAATTTAGATACTTGATCAGCGTGGCTCATCCAGACTACTTTAGATTTTTTTGTACCAAAAAAATTATTAGTTAAGAGACTATTATTTTTTTTAATTACATTTGCTAAACCAAATTCACGGTGCTTTGATTGTTTTACTCTTCCTCCATTAAGTTTTGACAATATTTGGTGTCCAAAACAAATACCAAGAACAGGAATATTTAGTTCTAAAATTTTTTTATCAAATGAGTACTTATTAATTTGATAAACATTCAGAGGACCTCCTGATAAAATTACACCTTTTACACTTTGATTAATTTGATTAAGTTTAATTTTTTTATGACTTACAATATCAGAGAAAACTCCAAGCTCTCTAATTCTCCTTGCTATTAATTGAGTAAATTGTGAACCAAAATCTACAATTAAGATTTTGTTAAGGCTATTATCAAGACTCATTACTTGGTTCTAGATTTTTTAAAGACTCTAAAATTTCATTATTTTCATCACATAATGACTTACATACTTGAACAAATGTTTCAGATAATTCTTTAACTTTATCGTAATTGGATTTTTCAAGTGCAATTTTCATTAGCATTAAAATAGCTTCTTCATTTTGAGGATCAATTAATAAAGTGGTTTCTAAGTTGTATTCTTCTTTTCTTTGATCTTCCTCGTGATTATAAATTTTTGCTAAATACAAATATGAATTTGCATCCTTTGGATTAAATACAATATTTCTCTCAAATAAGAATCTCGCATCCTCATATTTTTCTTTTTCATATAATTTAATTGCTTCATTAAAAAAATTTTCCTTTGAAAAAGAATTAGATTGAAACGAAACAATTAAAACAACCAGTGAAATAAATTTCAAAATTTTATTCATTAATATTTACTATCATTTTTGATTACGTCTACATTATGAACCATACTTTCGTAAAATCCAGCTTTAGTAATTTTAACAAATTGTGGTTTATTTCTCAATTTCACAATTTCTTTTGAACCAAGATAACCCATAGATGATTTAAGGCCACCAATTAATTTAAATATAATGCTGCCAACATCTCCTTTGTATTTTACAAAACCTTCTACTCCTTCTGGAACATACTTTGATGTATCTTTTTGCTTAGTTTGAAAATATCTATCTGCTGAACCTTTGTTCATTGCACCTACTGACCCCATCCCTCTAAAGCTTTTAAATAATTTTCCATTTTTTTTAATTAGTTTGCCTGGTGTTTCATCTGTACCTGCAAATAAAGAACCTATCATTACAGCGTCTGCCCCTGCTGCAAAAGCTTTTGCCAAATCTCCTGAATATTTAATTCCACCATCAGAAATTATTTTTACATTTTTATTTTTAAGTCCATTTCTTACAGATAAGATTGCACTTAACTGTGGAACACCAATTCCAGCAACTAACCTTGTTGTGCAGATTGATCCTGGTCCAATACCAACTTTAATAATATCCACTCCTAATTTAATTAAAAATTTTGCTGCTTCAGGTGTTGCGATATTTCCAGCACATAAAGCGATGTTCTTACTTTTAATTTTTTTTATATATTTAACTATTTCTCCCACTTTTTTGGTATGTCCGTGAGCAGTATCTACTACAATTAAATCGACACCTTCTTTAAGAATGGCTTTTGATCTATCAAATTCAGCAATTGATGCTCCAACAGCTGCACCAACTAATAATTTTTGTTTTTTAACTTTTTTAATTTCTAAGATTTGTTTTTTGATATCTAAATTTCTATGAATAACCCCTATTCCCCCAGCTTTACCAATTGCTATAGCCATATTGCTTTCTGTTACAGTATCCATAGCAGAAGACAAAAGTGGGATTTTAAGTTTTAAATTTTTCGTTAAATTTATTGATGTATTTACTTCAGATGGCAATATCTCCGAGTACTTCGGGACTAATGTAACATCATCAAAGGTAAGTGCTTCTTTTATAGGAACCATAATCTTTTATATACGATTCCTTTTAATTTTAAAGTCTCTATCTAAGTTTTTTACAAATTATAAAACTTTCTTTTGAATCTTTTCTACTCGATTTAGGTTTAAAAACCTTAACTTCTTTAAAATATTTTTTACCTTCTGCGACTATTTCGTTGAAAGTTCCCCCCATAAAGATTTTAGAAATAAAGTAACCATTTTCATTTAGCAAGTCTTTCGCAAATACCATTGCCTCTTTACAAAGTTCTCCTGTTTGAATTGAATCAATATTTTTAATTCCTGTGGTATTTACAGCCATGTCTGACATCACAACATCTACTTTAGAGGTTGTGTTTTTTTTTATCTCTCGCTGAACTCCTTCTTCAGTGAAATCACCTTGTATTTGGATACTTGATCCAATTGGCTCCATTTTTTTTAAATCAATTGAAATTAATTTCCCATTCTTAGATACTTTATTTGCATATTGTGACCAACTTCCAGGGGCAGCTCCAATATCAATAACGGTTAATCCGCCTTTAAAAATTTTAAATTTTTCATTAATTTCTATAAGTTTGTAAGCAGATCTAGCTCTATAACCATCAACTTTTGATTGTCTAACGTATGTATCTCTTCGCTGTTTGTTAACCCAATTTTTTGAAATTTTATTTTTTTTCAATTAATTTTCAAATCTTAAGCTTTTATTTAATATTTTGCCATCAAGAGTTTTGATTTCAATTTTAATATCTTTATTTACTCTCATGTCTAGATTGTCTTTCCAAATGCCAGCAGCAAGATGCATTATTCCAATTTTGTAATTAGGTAAATAAGGTTCAACAAATGTATTATTTACCTCATCAAATTTTGGTAAAAGATTGCTTGTTATCCAATTACAATTTAAAGGTAAAAATTCTGTTTCAATATTGTCGTGATAAACAGAAATGTTCATTGCAAGTTGTTCAGAGCCAAAAATATCTCCATGTTTTAAAGTTTCTCTAAGATTATTTTGCCAAATTTCCCAAGATTTAGAATTTTTTTCTAAAGAAAAAACACCTATATTTATATGAGGTGCAAAAGCTAATTTCCTAGCTTTGTCCAAATTAATTTTAGATTTTACTGCATGTTTAAAATTTTGAGATTTAATTATTGCGAGTTTTCCAAAAACCCAATTTACTTTTGAGGTAATTTTATAACCTGGTCCAATAGTTTGAGTTATTCCCAATTTATTGTCATCACATGCTTTAAAATATAATTCTATTGTTTGCCAGTCATTGACCCAAGCATCACAATCAATCCATAGATATTTTTCATAATTAGGAAAATATTTTGGAAGAAATGCCCTTGAAACTTGACTTTTTAACCACTCTCTTGCTTTAATTTTGCTTTCAGGAACTTTAATATCCCACTCTGCAGATTTAATTTCATCTACTTTAGGTATCAATTTATTTTTTTGTTCTTCTGATAATCCAGCATCCAAAACACATATTGCTGTATCTTTGCTCGTTTCAAACTGTTTGATAGAGTCTATTAATTCGTCCAACAAAGGGAAATAATTAGAGTCTGCTAAAGAAACAATGGTATTTTTTTTCATTACAATACATCTTCAAGATTGTCATCTTCATCGTCATAATTCTGACCTTCGTTTTCTTTTTTAAGTTTTTGATAATGAAAAAAACTTATTGGAAGCATAGCTAGATAAATTAAAGCACTCACAGAAATTACATTAAATGGATAAATTAATAATAATCCAAAAAATAAAACAATTCCGAATAATAAGAATATTGTTGCTTTTCTTTGAATTACAATTTTTTTAAATGAATAACTTGGAAACTTACTGATCAATAAAAAAGAAGTAACAATGAAAAATATTGGCACAATAATTGCATAATCTATTTTAAATAACTTGATACTTGACATGCTAAAAATCAGTGGTGTTAATATTAAAATTCCACCAGCTGGAGATGGGACGCCCTCAAAAAAATTATCTCTCCAAGATGGTTCACCTCCAGTATTTACATTGAAACGTGCTAATCTTAATGCAACGCAAATTACATATATTAAACAAACTAACCATCCAAACCTTCCAAGTTCATTTAATTTCCAAAAATACATTATGAATGCTGGAGCAACACCAAAACTTATCATATCAGTCAAAGAGTCTAATTCTTTTCCAACTTTTGATGTACCTTTGATTAATCTTGCTATTCTTCCATCTAGTCCATCAATTACAGCTGCAATAATTAATGCAATGATTGCAAACTCATATCTTTCATCCAATGCAAATCTTATAGAAGTAAGACCAATACAAACACCTATAAGTGTCAGCATGTTAGGTAAAATTACTCTAGCACTCCTTTTTTCAGGAACTATTTTAAAATTTTTTTTAGGTTGTTGCATATCTATCTTTTAGCTAATAGAGTTTCCCCTGAAATAGCTGTTTGACCAATTTTTACTAATGGTTCATAATTTTCATAGTAAACATCTGCTCTACTTCCAAATCTTATCATTCCAATTCGATCACCTTGATTAAGTGTTTGATCTTTATTGGTTTCACAAACAATTCTTCTTGCAACTAAACCTGCTATTTGAACTACAACAATATCATTTCCATGGTTATCTTTTAATTTGTAATAGTTCCTCTCATTATCTTCACTCGCTTTATCTAATGAGGCATTTAAAAACTTTCCTGGTTTATACAAAATATCTTGGACTTGTGCTGAACACGGAGCTCTATTAACATGACAATCGAATACATTCATGAAGACACTAATCTTTTTAAATTTCTTGTTTTCTAAATTTAATTCTTTTGGTCCATCTACCTCTTCAACTTTAATTATCTCTCCATCAGCTGGACTTACTAGATAATTATCGTCTCCAATGATTGCTCTTTCCGGATCTCTAAAGAAATAATAAACCCATATAGTTAATAGCAATCCAATTAATCCTAAAAATCCATTTACTAGTAATAAGATGATTGTAATGAAACCTGCGATTACAATAAACTTGTAACCCTCTGTATGTATCTTTGGAAAAATTTTGGTAAACATATTCTTCTATTTGCTAATTTTCGATTAATATGTATATAAACCAATCAAATTCAATTAATAAGATAAATTTATTTTAATGAGCAAAATCAAGGTAAATAATCCAGTTGTCGAGCTAGATGGCGATGAAATGACACGAATTATTTGGGAATTTATAAAAAATAAATTAATTCTGCCTTACCTAGACCTTGGTATCGAATACTACGACCTAGGAATGAAAAGTAGAGATAATACTGATGATCAGATCACAATAGACTCAGCAAATGCAATCAAAAGAGTTGGGGTTGGGATTAAATGCGCAACAATCACTCCTGATGAAGCAAGAGTAGAAGAATTTGATTTAAAAAAAATGTGGAGATCTCCAAATGGAACTATCAGAAACATTATTGGAGGAACAGTCTTTAGAGAACCTATCATTTGTAAAAATATTCCAAAGCTAGTCCCTTCATGGACAGATCCTGTAATCATTGGAAGACATGCTTTTGGTGATCAATATAGAGCAACTGACTTTAAAGTGCCTGGAAAAGGTAAAATGGAAGTTAAGTGGACATCTGAGGATGGAAAAGAAGAAATTAAATACGAAGTATTTAATTTTACAGGTCCAGGAGTAGCTCTATCAATGTATAATTTAGATAAATCTATTCAAGACTTTGCAAGATCATGCTTTAGCTATGGCTTAATTAAAAAATGGCCTGTGTACATGTCGACAAAAAATACAATTTTAAAACAATACGATGGAAGATTTAAAGATATTTTTCAAGAAGTTTTTGATACTGAATACAAAGAAGAGTTTGAAAAACATAAGTTAACTTATGAACACAGATTAATTGATGACATGGTTGCATGTGCAATGAAATGGAGTGGAAAATATATCTGGGCGTGTAAAAATTATGATGGTGATGTTCAATCTGATACTATGGCTCAAGGTTATGGGTCACTGGGATTAATGACAAGCACTCTATTAACTCCTGATGGAAAAGTGATGGAAGCAGAGGCTGCTCACGGAACTGTAACTAGACACTATAGAATGCACCAACAAGGTAAAGAAACTTCCACAAACCCTATTGCATCTATATTTGCATGGACAAGAGGATTAGCTCACAGAGGAAAATTAGATAATAATCAAGAATTAATTAAATTTGCTCAAGCGTTAGAAGAGGTATGTATCGAATGTGTTGAAAATGGCTCAATGACAAAAGATTTAGCAATACTAATTGGGCCTTTAAGTAAATATCTTACAACAAACCAATTTTTAGACCAAATAGATAAAAAATTAAAAGTTAAACTAAATTAATTGAAAAAAAAGTTAAATAATATCCTTTTTATAAATACTGGTGGTGGAATAGGTGATGCATTAAATTCTTTAAATATAATTAATTATTTGAACAAAAGTTTTTTAATTAAAAATATATATTACTTTTCAAATGATCTTGATAACTTTTGGTATGAAAAAAAACTTAAAGAATTTAAACCAAAAAATTTAATTACAGTCAAAAATTTTCCATCAGGGTTTGGATTTGAATTTAAACACATAAAATTCTCTAAAAAATTAATAAATTTATTTGATTTTAACAAGTTTGATTTAAT
>NZ_JBNAJY010000014.1:0-8182 GCF_052047595.1 Candidatus Pelagibacter sp. HIMB1715
CAAAATATAAGTAAGTTAAAAAAATTTCTTAAATCAAAAATATGAAAAAAATTAATCATTTAATTCAATTCATTATAATAAAAATTTTTTTTATTATATTTAGAATAATTGGATACAGAGCATCTTCAAAACTGGGATTTCTTATAGGTAAATATCTTGGGCCAATTTTTAGATCAAAAGAGTTAATTATAAATAATCTTGATAAAGCCAATATTGACAAAAAAAATAACTTTAAAAAAATAGCTTCAAATGTTCTTGGAAATTATGGAAGAATATTTTCAGAATATGTACATTTAAAGAATTTTAAAAATGACAGTTTAAAAAAATACTTTTCTATAGAGGGACTAGATCATTTAAAAAATATTAAAAAAAGTGGTGAAAAAGTTGTTTTTATTTCAGGTCATTTTAACAACTTTGAATTAATGGCAATGCAAATTGAAAAAGCAGGAGTTGATTGTGCTGCAATTTATCGGCCACTCAATAATCCTTATTTAAACTCAATTATGGAAACAATCAGAATTAGAGATATTTGTAAAAATCAAATTAAAAAAGGAAGAGCTGGCACAAGAGAAATTATACGTTTTTTATCAAAAGGTACTTCGATTGCTTTAATGATTGATCAAAGAGTGAGAGAAGGAGAAAAGATAGATTTTTTTGGAAATCCTGCAGCCACAACAACAATTCCAGCGCAATTAATAAAAAAATATGGTTGTAGTGTTGTGCCAATTTATATTGAAAGAAAAAAATCACATCATTTTAAAATGTATGTTTCAAAACCTATTAAGATAAGTAGATCAAGAAGCATTTCTGAAATCACAAGACATCTTAACGATATTCTTGAAAAGATGATATTGAAAAATATTGACCAGTGGATTTGGACACACGACCGATGGAAGATATAATCAATTATTTTCTTTTTCTCGTTGTAATGAGGCCTCTTTATATGAGTAATAGGCTTCTTGTTTATCCACATTCCAATAAGTTAAATTTTCTAACATTATTTTCTTACCAGAGATAGCACATATTACATGATCACCTACTTCCAACACATTGAAGTTATTAGGCAGATATTTTAATTTAGCTAATTTATTTTTCATTTCTAAGATATATAAATAGTTATATGAAAATTGCAATTTTAGGTAGTGGCGGTAGAGAACATGCTCTTACGTTTTCAATATCTAAATCAAATAAAGTTAAAAAAATTTACTGTATACCAGGTAATGCTGGAACATCTTCAATAGCTGAAAATATTTCTATAGATATAAATAATTTCGAAAGTGTATACGAGTTTTTAAAAAAAAATAATATTGATCTAGTTGTTGTTGGTCCTGAAGATCCACTTGTGAATGGTATTGTGGACTATTTAGAAAAGTTAAATATAAGAGTTTTTGGACCAAATAAAGTTGCTTCACAACTAGAAGGTTCAAAAATTTTCACAAAAAATCTTTGTAAAAAATATAAAATACCAACAGCAGAATTTGGTGTTTTTAAAAATGCTGATGAATCTTATAATTATATTAATAATGCAAAGCACCCTTTAGTAATTAAAGCAGATAATTTAGCAGCTGGTAAAGGTGTTTATATTTGTAGAGAAAAAAAAGAATCATGTTTAGCGGTAAAAGAAATATTTGACGGTAAGTTTGGAACTGCAAAAAATATCTTGTTTGAAGAATTTTTAGAAGGTGAAGAGATGAGCTATTTCATAGTTAGTGATGGAAAAACATTCAAATATTTTGGATCAGCTCAAGATCACAAAAGAGTTGGAGAAGGAGATAAAGGTAAAAATACTGGGGGGATGGGTGCATATTCACCATCAAGATTATTTAATAAAGAATTAGAGCAAAAAATTTTAGAAAAAATTATAAAACCAACATTAAAAGGTATAAATGATTTAGGAACAAAATATAGAGGTTTTCTATATGCTGGATTGATGATTGTTAATGATGAACCATTTTTAATTGAATACAATGTAAGGATGGGTGACCCTGAGTGCCAAACAATTCTGCCAACTTTAGAAACTGATATCATTAAAATTTTTCAATCATGTATTGACGAAAAACTTAATGAAATAGAGATAAAATGGATAAATAAAAAAAGTTTGTGTGTCGTATTATGCTCAAAAGGTTATCCAGACAAATATGAAAAAAATATAATTATAAATAATTTTGATAAATTAAATTTAAATGAAAATAATTATTTATTTCATGCAGGAACACAACAACAAGATAATAAAATTTATGCTAATGGAGGCAGGGTATTAAATTTCATTTCTCTTTCAAACACATATGGTGAAGCCAAAAAAAATATCCATGAAAACTTAAAAAGACTAAATTGGGAAAAAGGTTTTTTTAGAAAAGATATTGGATACAAAGTCATTGATAAATGAGAATTGTTGGCGGCCTTTTTAAAGGTAAAAAAATTATTGAACCAAAAGATAAAGAAACAAGACCATTAAAAGATTTAACGAAAGAATCTATTTTTAACATTATAAATCATTCAAATAAATTTTCTATAAACCTTGAAAAATCTTATGTCTTAGATTTATTTTCAGGAACAGGTTCTTTTGGTTTAGAATGCTTATCTAGAAAAGCAAGGCATGTGAGTTTCGTGGAAAATTATAAAGGAATATTGCCAATATTAAAAAAAAATTTATCAAATTTAAAAACAGTTAAAAATTATTTAATTATTGAGAAGAATATTTTAATTGACTCTGATTTTTTAGAAAAAAATGAAAAGTTTGATATTATTTTCTTAGATCCTCCTTACAAAGAAAAAGATATAAATAAAATTTTAAACAATCTTTCTAAATACAAAACACTTAAGCCAGATGGAATAATAATTATTCATAGACATAAAAAAGAAAAGGATAATTTTCTAGACAAATTTAAAATTATTGAAAAGAAAAAATATGGAATTTCTAAAATAATTTTTGGAAAATTAATTTAAGTTAAAATTTTTTTTGTTTCTGTTTTAATTAACTCTACAGCTGGTTGATCAAAAGGGTTAATTTTAAGAGCTCTTCCCAACAAGATCGTTTCTAAAATAAAGAAAGTAAAAAGTTCACCTAAGGTTTTTTCATCTCTTTTTAAAATCTCAAAACTCCTGAAAGGTATTTTCTTATTATTAAAAACATTCTCAGTAGCTCTTTTTTGAGCATAAATGATATGATCAATATCCTTATTTTTTAAAAAACTTTGCATTTTTATAATTTGACTATTATTTATTTTTAGAGAATTTTTTTCTTTAACATAAAAAAAAGTAAAAAAATTATTCTTAAAACCATCTAAATATAATTGCATGACGCTATGATTATCTTTTGGCATATTTGAAACAATAGGAAGAATACCAATTCCTTTTTTACCTAAACTTTCAGCTACTAATTGCTGATACCATTTAAATAGATTGGTTGAAGACTCATCGTAATTAATTATCACTGAATTAAACTTTTTATTTTTCAAATAAAAAACGATGCTGGAAACATTTTTAATTAATGCTTCAATGAAATTTTTATTTTTCACAAGATTGTTTAATTGTCTAAAGTTTTTTGGTTTTAAACCCATCAATTCTGCAGGAAGCATACCCACTTCAGATAACACAGAGTATCTTCCACCAATATAATTATTATGATCAACCACTTCACATTTGAGCTGATTAGCAAGTTGTTTCAAATAACTATTTTTATTTTCTGTAATAACTAGATTTTTGTCTTTTTTTTTTTTTAAAGTATTAAAATTAACAATAGTTTCAATTGTGTTTCCTGATTTAGAAATTACTAAATTATTAAATGGTTTATTTGATAATGTTTTTGGTTTTGATTGAAGATTATCAACAAAAAAAAATTTTTTATTTATTTTTTGTCTTAAAAAATCGTATATTGCTTGGGCGCCTAAAGTAGATCCACCCATGCCTATGATTCTATTATCAAAGTTTTTTTTTAAAGATCTAAGATTTTTATATTTATAGCTGTCTTTATAAGTTTTTCTTAAGGATTGAATTACACTATCATTATTTTTTAAAATTGATTTTAATTTTAAATTAATTTTTTTATTATTTTTTTTAATTTTAAAATTAATAAAATTAATATTTTTACTTAACATTAATTGTTTTTAATTTTCTCAATTAATGATTTTTCAAAACTTCCAAAACTCTCCTCACTTTCACTAGAAATTTCAGAACTACTGGTCTGATTGTTAACAATTAATTTTTTTAAATTATTTTCTTCATTTTCGTTTTCAGCTACCTTTTCACTTTTGGGTATTGGTAGTTTTTCAAAATCAGGCGGCATTGAAAGTGGCGATTTTTTTTCTACTAAAAATTCATCAGTATTATTTTTTCTTTGAGGATCCATTGCACTCTTAACACTTCCACAGCTATTTAAAATTAAAGAAGCAAGCATAAAGAAAAGATAAATTTTAATTTTTTTCATTAAATTTGTTTTTTATTTGCAGTTAGTTCTAAAAGAATCATTCCAATTACACCTACAGTTATAAATATATCTGATACATTAAAAATAAACCAATGAAAATTTCCTACATGAAAATCTATAAAATCTAATACTCCATTATATCGGATACGATCGTATAAATTTCCAAGAGCACCTCCTATAATTAGCAATAGTAATAACCTTTTTAATCCTTGATTTTTGATTGCCATAATTATCAAGATTAAAATTATAACTGAGATAAAAAAACTTAAAAAATGATACAAATTCATCTTATCAAAAGATAATAGGCCAAATGATATACCTCTGTTCCAAATTGGAAAAATGTTCAGAAATTTAGATGAAAATATCTCAGTTCCAAAATTATTTTGTGTCAAATGAAGTATATAAATCTTTGTAATGCGATCTAAAATATAAACAAAAAAAATAATTGATAAATTTAAGTAAAATTTTTTGTTGTTTTGTATAAATTTCATCAAGAACTTTGAGGGCAAATAGATCTGCCACAACCAGTTTCATTTATTTTCCAGCAAATTGAACACTTGGTACCTTTGGCTTTGAAGGTTTCAACAATTATCTCTGAATCTTCCTTAAAAGAAATCTCAGCATTTGATGTTATACATATTTCTGAAAAATCAATATCATTAGTTATATTTTTTAATTTTTGATCTAATTGAATTCTAAGATCTGCTTCTAAGCTAGAACCAATTTCTTTACTGGCTCTTTTTTCTTCAATACTGATGTTGCAAATATTTCTAATATTTATTAACTCATTCCATTTTTTCTCTAATTCCTCATTTTGGAAATGATCAGGAAAAGTTAAAAATTTTTCTAAATGAATACTTTTTTTATCTTTAAATAAAAGTCTGTAAATTTCTTCAGTAGTAAAAGACAATATGGGAGCAAACCATCTTAAAAGTGAATTTAGGATTATGTTTAATAACAAAATTGTAGATCTTCTCTTAGCTGAATCTTTGTTATCACAGTATAAAGTATCTTTTCTAATATCAAAATAAAATGCAGAAAGATCAACTGTACAAAAATTCAAAAGTTCTTTGTATAGATTGTGGAAATCATAATTTTGAAAATATTTTTTAAATTTTAAGTTTAAATTATAAATTTTATGAAGCATATATTTTTCTAACTCTGGTAACTTTTTCAATTCTATTTTTTGGAAATCAATTGTTTCAAAATTGTCATTTATGTTTCCTAATAAATATCTAAATGTATTTCGAATTTTTCTGTAAGAATCAGCATGCTGATCAAGAATTGAGTAGTCAATTCTTAAATCTTCAGAATAATTAGATGAAGCTACCCAAATTCTTAAAATATCAGCACCATATTTTTTTAGGATATCTTCTGGAGCTATTACATTCCCCAAAGATTTTGACATTTTTAAACCTTTACCGTCTACAACAAAACCATGAGATAAAATAGAATCGAAAGGAGCTCTTCCTCTTGTTCCGCAAGATTCTAGCAAAGATGAATGAAACCATCCTCGATGTTGATCAGAACCCTCAAGATACATTGATGCTGGCCATTTTAAATCTACTCTTTTTTCTAAAACAAAAGAATGAGTTGAACCACTATCAAACCATACTTCCACAATATCACTTAACTTTTTATAATCTTCTGCTTTGTATTTATTTCCTAAAAACCTTTGAGGATCATCTGAAAACCAACAATCAGATCCCTCTTTTTCATAAATAGAAGCAATATTCTCATTTACTTCATCATCTATTAGAATTTCATTTGTTTTTTTATTAATAAAAATTGGAAGCGGAACACCCCAAACTCTTTGTCTCGACACACACCAGTCGGGCCTGGTTTCTATCATTGATTTTAATCTTTCTTTACCTTTGCTTGGATAAAAATTTGTTTCATCAATAGCTTTTAATGCTTTATCTCTTAGATTGTGACTTTCCATAGATATAAACCATTGTGGGGTGGCTCTATGAACTAAAGGTGCTTTTGATCTCCACGAATGAGGATAAGAATGAACTAATTCTCCATTAGCTAAAAGATTTTTTTGCTCTTTTAATTTTTCTATTACAATTGGATTTGCCTTAAAAATATGAATTCCTTCAAATAATTTTACATTATCAGTATATTTTCCATCACCATCAACTGTCTCTATTGCTTTCATTCCATTATTTAAACATAAATTAAAATCATCAGGGCCATGACTAGGTGCGCAGTGAACAATACCTGTACCTTGCTCTGTAGTAACAAATCTTGCCTCCAACATTGGAATATCATAATCATATCCTAATTGAATAAATGGATGATTACAGATAGTGTTTTTAAATTCTTTTCCTTTAAATGATTTAATTTTTTTGTAATTTTTTATTTCACATTCTTTAATAACATTTTCTAATAAAGCATCAGCAATAACTATTTTTCTATTTTCAAAATCACCATCATCATTAACTTCGATTAAAACATAATCTAACGACTCATTATAAGCTAAAGCTTTATTAGCAGGAATTGTCCACGGGGTTGTTGTCCAAATGACAACATCTGATCCAATTAAACCTTCTATATCTGAATGTTTAATTTGAAATGATGTATAAATTGTATCAGATTTATGATCTTGATATTCAACCTCTGCATCTGCTAAAGCGGTTTTTTCAACTGTTGACCAAAGAACAGGTTTAAATCCTTTATACAAACTTCCCTCTTTTAAAAATTTACCTAACTCTCTAACAATTTGTGCCTCAGCATCAAAACTCATTGTTGAATAATAATTATCCCAATCACCAACAACACCTAATCGCCTAAATTGACTTTTGTGTATTTCAATCCATTTTTCAGCAAATGACCTACACTCTTTTCTAAACTCTACTATTGGAACATCATTTTTATTTTTTTTATTTTTTTTGTATTGCTCCTCAATTTTCCATTCGATTGGCAAGCCATGGCAATCCCATCCAGGTACATAAATTGAGTCTTTTCCATCCATTTGATGAAATTTTACAATTATATCTTTTAAAATCTTATTAAGAGCTGTTCCCATATGAATATTTCCATTCGCATATGGTGGACCATCATGCAGAACAAATTTTTCATTACCTTTGCTAGATTTTCTCAATTCATCATACAGTTGAATTTTGTTCCAATAATCTAATATTTCTGGCTCTCTTGTTGGTAGATTTGCCTTCATCGAAAATGCTGTTTTTGGAAGATTAATTTCGGTTTTACTCATTATGTTTATTTTGCAATTCTTAGATCAGATTTAATTTGATTTCTAAGTTGAATAACATTTTTAAATTTTTTCTCTTTTCTTATAAACTTTAAAAATTGCACTGATAAGTGCTTATTGTATAGATTTCCAGAAAAATTAAATAAATGCACCTCTAATAAGATCTTTCTTTGATTAAATGTAGGTCTGTAACCTAGATTTGCTATCCCTTTTAATTGTTTGTTATTATTTTTTCTTAAAACTCTTACAGCATAAACGCCTGGTTGAGCTAAAACATAGTCTTTAATATCTATATTACAGGTTGGAAAACCAATTTTTTTTCCAATTTGCCTACCCTTTTGAACTATTCCATCAACTGTCCATAGCTTTCCTAAAAAACTATTTGCTTTTTCTAAGTTCCCATTCTCTAAAAAAGTTCTAATCAATGTTGATGATACAGTTTTTTTATTTTTTATAAGAGGTTTAGGTTTAACAACTTTATAATCATAATTTTTTTCATTATTGATTAATAATTTAACATCTCCCTCTCTTTTAAAACC
>NZ_JBNAJY010000015.1:0-123854 GCF_052047595.1 Candidatus Pelagibacter sp. HIMB1715
ATTTCAAAAAAGAATAGACCAAAAATTGAAAGATAATTATGAGTTGATTATTAACACAGATAATTCAAATTCTTTAACAAAAAAGTTTTTTTATAATAAAATAAAAAAAAATTATAATAGTCTTGCTTACACAAGCGTTATTAAACATAAAAAAGTTCCAAATACTTTTGCTAGACAGATTTTTACTAAAAAGGGTCCTATAGCCTTTTTACCAATTTCAAATAAGAAAACTTCTATAGTTTATTCGATTAACGAGGAGAAAAAAATAGATCAAAAAACTTTATTAAATTTCCTAAATATTTATAATGATTTTTATGACATCAAACAAATAGAAGAATTTAAATCATTTAATCTAATTTCTACAAATCTAAGAAATTATTTCTATAAAAATATACTTGCATTTGGTGACCTAATACACAGGATTCATCCATTGGCTGGCCAAGGTTTTAATATGACAATTAGAGATATTGAACAATTAATTAATATCATTAAACATAAAAGAGATTTGGGTCTCAATTTAGATATTTCTGTTTGTAAACAATTTGAAAAAAATACAAAATCAAAGAATATAATCTTTTCTAATGGAATTGATTTAATTCATGAGTTTTTTAGCTTTGAAAATAAAACTAACAATAAAGTTTTAAGCCAATCACTTCAATTACTTGGGAAAAATCAATCTCTAAATAAAATGTTTATAAAATTTGCAGATAATGGATTGATTTTTTAGTTATTGAACTGTGTTATTCTCATAAACATCAAATGTATATGTTTTTAAAATTTCAGCAATTTTATCTTTTCTGAGATCCAAGTTTTTAGCTTCTAGTAAAATCTGTTTTTCTTCCAGTGTGAAGGGAGACGCCATAGCAAGCGCATTTATTGTTTCATCCAAGCTTTGTTTTTCTAAAGCTTTCCAATTTATTATAAAGCCTTTCTTTTCAAATAGTGATTTTAGATCTTTAAATATGAGCTCTAGATCAGAAAACTTTAATTCTTCTATTCTTTCATCTAGATCTCTTGCAAAATTATCATAGTTAACTTTTAGAATTCTGTATTTTTTTTCTGATTGTATTTCTTTAATATTTTTAAATCTTGAGATACCTTTCAATTCAATTAAATATCGACCATCCTCGGTTTCTCTAAATGAAGTAATTTTTCCTACACACCCCACTTGGTATAGTTCTGGAACACCATGTTGATCACTTGATTTTTTTGGTTGAATCATTCCAATTAGTTTGTTTGATTTCATGCTGTCGTTAACCATATCTATATATCTTGGCTCAAAAATATTTAGAGGGACACTTGTTTTTGGAAATATTATAAAATTACTTAATGGAAATACAGGTAGTTCAGCAGGAAGATTTTTCATATATAACTATTAACAAAAATTATATTATAGTTCTATATTATTAATTTTATGATTATCTGGATTGCTTCATACCCTAAAAGTGGAAACACTTGGTTAAGAGCTTTAATTAGTACCTATTATTTTTCTAAAGACGGTATTTTTAATGATAGGTTATTAAAAAATATTGATCAATTTCCAACCAGTAACTACTTTAGAGATTTTAATCATAATAAAAGCATACCTGGAGATACCTGTAAATATTGGATTAAAGCGCAAGAAAAAATAAACTCTAAAATAGATATTAAATTTTTTAAAACTCACAATGTTTTTGGCAAGGTAAATAATTTTGATTTCACAAATTCTCAAAATTCAGTTGGTTGCATTTATGTTGTTAGGGATCCAAGAAATGTAATTACATCTCTAAGAAATCATTATCAATTAAATAATGACCAAGCTTTTAATTGGATTACTGATGAAAAAAATTTTATTTATAATGTATTAGAATTTGAAAAAGAGGGATACAGTGATTTCCAATTTATAAGTTCCTGGAGCACAAATTATAAATCTTGGAAAATTCAAAAAAAAATTCCAATAAAAATAATAAAATATGAAGATTTATTAAATTACACATATGTAATTTTTTCTGATGTTTTAAAATTTATACAAGAAATTACTAATGACAGTTCAAGTTTAGACAAGGACAAAATAAAAAAAACTTTACGTTCGACATCTTTCGAAGTTCTTAAAAAAAATGAGATTAAAAACGGTTTTTCAGAAGCTGTGCCCAAGAAAGATGAAAGAGATAGGAAAATTACTTTTTTTAATCTTGGACCAGATAATAATTGGAAAAAAATATTAGATAAAGATATTAAAGAAAAAACTGAAAAAGCTTTTGATAGTTATTTAAAAGAATTAAATTATAAATAGTAAATTTTCTTATTGCTTGCATTTATAAAAACCGCTAACTATAATGTTTTTTAAATAAGCGGGCATAGCTCAGTGGTAGAGCGTCTCGTTGCCAACGAGAAGGTCGAGGGTTCGACCCCCTTTGCCCGCTCCATTTTTATTTAAAAATAATGATTAATCAAAATAATAATGCTCTTAGAGAATTATTTAATTTAGCACTCGATAATCACAAAAATAAAAAATTTATAAAAGCTAAAAATCTTTATGAAAAAATTCTAAACATTAATCCAAATTTTCTAGATGCTAAAAATAACTTGGGCTTAGTTTTATTGGCAGAGAATGATTATTTAAACGCAAGAAAAATTTTTCAAGATGTTGTTGAAACGAATCCAAAGATTATTTCAGCTCAATATAGTCTAGGATTTATTTTTAAAAAAATAGGTGATTACGAAAATTCAATCAAGTCTTTTAAAAATGTAATTAAGATTAATTCAAATCAACTAAATACTAATTATAATCTAGGACTTATTTATAAAGATATTGGTGATCAAAAAAATGCCGAAAAACATTTTAAAGAAGAAATTAGACTAAACCCCAGATTTGTAGACGCACATAATAATCTTGGCATAGTATTTTCAAGTTTAGGAAATTATGAAGAAGCGATAAATTGTTTTATCAATGCATTAAAATTTGATTCAAACTTTAAAAGTGCTAAAGAAAATTTAGTGTTAGCTTTAACAAGTTGTAATTTTGAAAGCACTAATCCAATAGTAACTCTGCATAATGATATAAAAAAAAAGTATAAAAATTTAGATTTAAAGCAAAATTTAAAAAGTAATGACTTAACAAAAAATTTTGGGAAATTTAATCAAAATTTTAATAAACACAAAAAATATATTGAAGAGATTAATTTTACTGAAACTCAAACTTTTAGACGAAACTCCTATAATTTAAACTGTGAAAGGCATCATGAGCTTTACAATAAAAAAAAAATTATATCAAAGTTCTGTTTTGGTTGTTTTAAAATACAAATTGAACCAAATTGTGTTCTTGATTTAGTTAAGTTATATTTTGTATTTGATGATTTCAGATTTTTAAAAAATAATTGGAGAAAATGTATGCTTGAGTTTAGACAGAATATTAATGGTCTGTATAAAGGTTTTATTTATTGTACGTCTCTTAAAGAAGCAGAGGATATTTCAAATTATATTAAACCTATATTGCATAAGACTATGTCATTTAAATTAAGTATTAAAAGAGGATGTTCAGAGTTTTATGATACCTTTCCTAATTTCAAAGAACTTGATACAAAAAATAATGATTATATGCAGTATGATCCAGAATGGGAACTTTTAGAAAAAAATTTTGATAAAAATAAAAAAATTAACAAAAAAACTTTATCTACACTAAGTGGATTATCATTATCTGATTTTTTAGTTATTAATAATTGGCTAAATTATGCAAAAATGATAGATGATCGGTCATATAAAAAAGTAAGTGAAGAATTTATTTACTCAAATTATATTTTTGAAAAATTATCTAATCAAATTGAATTTCGAAAAAAACAATTTTCGTGTTAGTATTTTAAAAATGAGTGACCTTGAAAATAAAAAATGTTTGCCATGCGAAGGTGGGTTGATTCCATTTGATATATCAGAAATTCATAAATATCAAAAAAAGGTTGATGGTTGGGATATAGCAAAAGATGAAAATAAAATATTTTTCTTATTTAAAAAATTTAAATTTGAAAATTTTATAAAAAGTCAAAATTTTGTTATTGATGTTGGTAAAATTTCTGAAGAAGAGGGTCATCATCCAGATATAAGTTTTGGCTGGGGTTATGCAGAAATTAAAATCACCACTCATGCTATCAAAGGTCTTTCAGAAAATGATTTTATTTTAGCTGCTAAGATAGATAAAGCTATTAATGTCTGAAATGTCTTGTCTTAGAAAAGACTAGAATAGTATCTGTTTCGTTTGCAAATTTAATTATTTCTTTGTCTCTAATGGATCCTGAGGGCTGAATTACAGCCTGAACTCCTGATTGAACTAATTTTTCAATTCCATCTACAAATGGAAAGAAAGCATCTGATGCTGCAACTAAATTATTTCCAAATAAATTAAATTTTTTCATTTTATTAATTGCTATCTCACAGCTATCTAATCTACTAGGTTGACCTGATCCAATACCAACAATTGACTCATCTTTTGCAAGAACAATTGCATTCGATTTGACATATCTACAAACATTAAATGCAAAAAATAAATTTTTAAGCAGTTTGGGGTTTGGTTTTCTTTTAGACACAACTTTAAAATCTTTATTTTTGAATATTTTTAAGTCTTCAGATTGAACTAATATTGCTTCATTTGATGAGGCGAATTTCGTAATTTCACTAAGTGAATAATTTGTTGCATCAATTAAACGTAAATTTTTTTTAGTTTTAAGTATTTTTAGAGCCTCACTATCAAAACCATTAGCAATAATTACTTCTAAAAAAAGTTTATTAAGCTCTACCGCAAGATTTTTCTTTATTTTAAAATTACAAGAGACAATTCCCCCAAAAGCACTTATGGGATCACATGCTAATGCAGCTTTATAACTATCTAGAGGATTTGAATTTATTGAAACACCACAAGGGTTTGCATGTTTTACAATTACAGTACCTTTATTTTTTGGTAATGATTTTGAAATAGTTAAGGCAGCAAATATGTCGTTAAAATTATTATAACTTAGTTGCTTTCCTTGAATTTGTTTTAAATTAGTTTTTAAATTTTTTGAATAGTATCCACTGTATTGATGTGGATTTTCTCCATATCTAAGTTTTTCAATTAAATTTGCAGAAAAAACTTTTTTATCTGGTAAATGTATATTTGCTTTTTTATTAAAATAATTTGAAATCACAGAGTCATAGTAAGCAGTTTCAGTAAAAGCTGTTCTTGATAGTTTTTCTCTAAAGTTTAATGATGTAGCTCCATTATTTCTATTCATCTCATCTATTAATTCTTGATATTGATCTGCAGAAGTAATGACCGTTACGTCATTATAATTTTTAGCAGCAGACCTAACCATTGTGGGACCACCCACATCTATATTTTCAATTATTTTTTTGTGATTATTCGTAGTTTCTAAAGTTTTTTCAAAGGGATAAAAGTTAACAATTACTAGATCAATATTTTCAAAATTATTTTTTTTTAAGTCATTTAAATGTGTTTTATTATTTCTTTTATTAAGGATACCTGCATGTATTTTTGGATGCAAGGTTTTAACTCTTCCTTCTAAAATTTCAGGGGAATCTGTAAAGTCAGATACTTCTAAACAATTAAATTTTAATTTTTTAATTTCTTTATATGTTCCACCAGAACTAATAATTTTGATGTGATATTTTTTTAAAATATCTAAAATAGGTTTTAAATTATTTTTATCTGATACAGAAATAAGAGCTGTTTTTATTTTTTTCATTATATTTTACTTATTTCCCATCTAATTATTTGTTCACTTTCATTATTCAGGTCTGAAATAAATATATTTTGGTTTTCTTGATATGAATTTTTATTACCGAAAAATAAACCATTATCAATATTTATATCATAGTTATCACAACTAAATTGCCAACCCTCATCTTCTAATTGTATTAATATAAACTTATTATTTTGTGTTTTCATAACTTTAGAATCAGGATGAAGGTGAAACCTAATATCAAATTTAATTTGCTTATCAGGATTTTTTCTTACTATTTTGTCATGACCAATAAATTTAAATTGTTCCGGATAGAATTCTATTTCTCTATGATGATCTAATTTAAACTTTTTGAAGTAACCATTATGACTTGCTGAAATTTTCCAATAGTTTTTCTCAAAAACTACATTTTTATTCCCAATTTTTAAATCTTTTTGTGTAAAAAAATTATTACCAGCTTTAATAAAATCACATGAAGAATAATCTTCAATTGAAAGTGTACTTTGTAAAGCAGTACTTTTGGAAAATTTATTAAATCTATTTTTCGTATCTGGATAATATCCAGAATTTGAAATTAATTTTTTATCATTAGAAAAAATTTCAAAAGATAAGGCGCCTGCTTGGTAATCTTTGGTATATATTTTTTCAGGATTTGAACCAATGTCAGCTGCTAGAATAAACTTTTTATTTTTTAATATTATATATCCAGCTAACTCATTGATTTGATTTTTAAAAGTATATCCAAATCTTTTTAAATATTGATCAAATTCATGATGATTAGATAAATAATTTCCGTTAAAAAAAATATCTTGTTTTATGTTTTGCCATATAAAAGCATAACTGGATCCTAAATAATATATAGTTTCATCAATATATTCTGGAATTAGATTTTGTGATTCTTTAAACCACTCTCTAATAATGATGAGATATTTAAGATAAAAAACTAAATTTTTAATATTTCTTGATTTGGGAAAACCTTGTTTATCAAGAGAGTGTTTAATTAAATTTTTTAATATATTTAAACCCTTGTCTAAATAATTTTTCTCATCTTTATATGCTAAACCTGTTAAAATTATTGCAGCACAGCCAATCAGTTTTTCTTCTGTTTCATTTAAATTTTTGATTTCGTTTATCAAATGGTTAGTTTGTTTCTGAACCATATGATTAAAAAATAATCTATATTCTTCATTACTATCTTCATAAGTTAACTGATGATTGGAAAGCCAAGCAATAATTCTTTTTGCTGTAATATTGAATTCCCAGATATTCTCATCAAATTTTTCATTCTTATTAATCCAATTGAGAATAATTGTTTGCGTAGTTTCTTTTGACGATTTTAAATCTAAACTGAAAAACCAAAAAAAATTGTTAAGTTTTTTAAAGTCCTTTGAGGAAATATTTTTTTGCCATATGGTCTCAGTTGCAAAATCTTCAATTTTATATTTTTTTTTCTGATACGTTATAATTGAAGATAAAAGATGAGGACTTGGTTTATATTCAAAATTGTTATTAAAGGTTTTTGAAATTCGCTTTTCATAAAAATTTGAATTTTTATATAATTTTTTAAATAAAGATTTTAATTTAAAAAATATTCCACTAGAAAGATTTAAGGAATTTTGAGATTGCATTAACTTATTTTCTTTTTAATAAATTAATATTTTTTTTAATATCTCCATCATTGCTGTTAAAAACTGTTGTACCAGATACAAGAATATTAGCACCAGCTTCAATTGCTATTTTGCAATTGTCGAAATTTATCCCACCGTCTATTTCAATATCAAAGTTAAGTTTTTCTATTTCTCTAATTTTTTTTAATTGTTTAATTTTTTCTAAGACTTCTGGCATGAATTTTTGTCCACCAAACCCAGGATTTACACTCATTATTAAAACTAAATCAATTTTATTTAATAGATTTTTAACTAAATCTATACTTGTTTCAGGATTGAGAGAAACTCCTACCTTTTTTTTTAGATCTTTTATTTTATTTATTGAATCTTCTAAATTATCAGTTGCTTCTGGATGCACAGTAATTATATCTGCACCCGCATCTGCATAAGCTTCTATGTATTTATGTACTGGAGAAATCATTAAATGAACATCAAATTTTAACGAACAATGTTTTCTGAGGGCTTTAATCACTGGAGGGCCGATTGTTAAGTTTGGAACAAAGTGTCCATCCATAACATCTACATGAATCATGTCAGCCCCACCTTCCTCAAGTCTTTTTATTTCATTGCCTAATTGGCTAAAATCAGCTGATAAAATTGAAGGTGATATTTGTATATTTTTCATTGATATCTAGATTTACTAGTATCAATTTTTAAAATTTAATTGAATTAAAAAATTGATAAATCTGTCTAGAAATTTCACTTTCAAGAGGAAAAGACAACATCCCCATAACTGAATATCCCAAGATCCAAGGCATCAAATAAAATCTAATCATGAAAAAGAACCAAGCTACGTAAAGTGGCACTAATGGTTGTATAATAAATGATGGTGTGACAAGTTTAAAAATTCTTAATAAGGGATTAGTAAATTTTACAAAAGCTTTCATAAAGAAAAAATTTGAATCTTCTCTTTGAAAGATATTCATTGCTACTCTCCCAACTAAAGTCCACATTATAATTCCAAGGATATAGTCAATTATATAAACTAAAGGATGAAAGTTAGCAGACATTAAAGAATTTATATTTGATCTTAAAAAGAAAAAAAAGGGGCGAAATTAATCGCCCCTTAAAAAGATTATTTATTTTTGGCCACCGATTACAGATGCACCCGCAGGTACCCTAGAATCATCAACCATTTTTTGTGTTGCAGCGCTTGGTGCTGAAGTCATTAAACTTACAACAACCATAGCTACTAAGCTAACAGTAGATCCGAAGATACCAAATGTTAACTGAGTAATTCCTAAGAATCCGCTTCCTCCACTTCGTACCCAAACTAGATACGCGAAACCAGAAACTAATCCTAAGACCATACCAGCTATAGCACCTTCTTTATTAGCTCTCTTCCACCATACACCAAGTACAAGTGGCCAGAACAATCCAGACATCGCAAAGTCAAAAGCCCAGATTACTGAACCTAAGATACCTTGGATCTCCATTGCTGCAATAGTTGCTCCTGCAAAACCAATTACTACAAGTAATACCCTTGCAACAACTAGTCTCTTAGCAGTCTCAGCTTTAGGGTCTACCATTTTGTAGTAAACGTCATGCGAGATTGCATTTGCAATTGCAAGAATCAAACCATCTGCAGTTGACATCGCAGCTGCCAAACCTCCAGCAGCAACTAGACCTGAGATTACATATGGTAATCCAGCAATTTCTGGTGTTGCTAATACAACGGCTTTACCACCCATGAAGAACTCGTTTAATTCAACAGTTCCATTTCCGTTAAAGTCGCTTACAAACATCAGATTTGCTTGGTTCCAGTTTTGATACCAATCGATTGCTTGAACTTCTGCAATTGATTTACCAATAATACCTGTCGGTAAGTTTGGATCAATCAAAGCAAGCTTAGATAGTGTCGCTAACATTGGTGCAGAAGAATATAGTAGGAAGATAAAGAACACTGACCAACCTACTGATTTTCTAGCTGCTTTTACACTTGGAGTAGTAAAGAACCTCATCATTACGTGTGGTAATGAAGCTGTTCCCATCATCATTGCTAATGCTAATGAGATGAAAGCCCAAGGTGTTGCATTTACTTCAGAGTGAGCTTTAGTAATACCAGCTAACCCTTTAGGTACTGTAGCTAAATCAGCAGCAGAGTTTTTAACAAAACCATACTGTTGTTCTAACTCACCAATTCTAGCAACTTCATCAGCTAACATGAAGTGTGGGAAGAAACCCGCACCAATATTATTACTGATCCAGAATACAGGAAGTAGGTAAGCTATAATTAGTACAATGTATTGCGCAACCTGTGTCCAAGTTACCCCTCTCATACCACCAAGCATTGAACATAGTAAAATACTTACTAGTCCAACATATACTGCGTATTGGAATGGGATATCTAAAGCAACAGCTGCAATAGTACCTGTAGCGTTAATTTGTGCAGTCACATATGTGAATGATGCAACAGTTAAAACGATAACTGCCATCAATCTTGCAGTATTACCACCGTATCTAGTACCCACGAAATCTGGAACTGTGTAACAACCAAATTTTCTTAAGTATGGTGCTAATAAAGTTGCAACTAACACATAACCACCTGTCCAACCTACAAGCAAAGCCATATATCCATAACCTTTGAAGTAAATACCACCTGCCATCGCAACGAATGAAGCACCTGACATCCAGTCGGCTGCTGTTGCCATTCCGTTGAACACAGTTGGAACCGTTCTTCCAGCTACGTAATAGTTACTTGCTTGGGCTGTTCGAGATAGCCAACCAATTGCTGCGTAGATGAAAATGGTAAAACCTACAAAGCAAATACCTATTGCTTTTGCAGACATACCCATCTGCTCACCAATCGCCATTAAGATTATGAAACCTATAAATCCACCTGTGTAGATTCCATAAACTTTAGGCAAGTTATCTATAAAATTACCCTTAATCATTAGTCGTCTCCTTTTTCACTGAAGCCGAACTCTTCATCAATTTTTTCTTGTCTACCTGCAAACCAGAAAATAAGGATTACAAATATTGCAAGAGAACCTTGACATGTGAACCAATAAGTTAATGGATACCCAAAAGGTCCAGTAACCGAGTTCATTTCAGCTCCAAAAAGGAATATACCCATTGAGAATACAGCCCAGATTGCTAATGTAACAAATAGCAAACCTCTGGTCTTTTCCCAGTGTTGAGCGCTTTTCGCCATGTATACCTCTCTTTTTTAGTTATAACTGATAAAACCATAACCATTATGAAAGAGAATAAAAGTGTAAAATTAGCCGTATTAGGTTAATTTTTTCATTTATTTTCAATAAAATTAACTTTTTATGAGTAAAAAAAAATTAAGTTGGAAAGATTTATCTTTAAGTGATTTCAAAGTTTATTTTTTTTCCTTGTTTAAAGCTTTTATTCCTAAAACAAAAATTAAAACTTTAGATGAGTTAGAGGAGTTTATTCAAACAAAATCTGCATGGGTATCTCAAGTTACACTTTATAGTTATTTAAAAACTAGAATGGGGACAAGATATGTTCTTCATTTTGATAATGATGAATTTATGAAATCTGTAAATGAAGCCAAATGGAACATTTATTCTGTTGCTCTTCAAGATTTAACTTTCTTTGCTTTTTCATATTTAAAAGTTCATTCTAGTTTTAATGAACTAGACAAAGCTAAAGAAATTTTTTTAAAAATTTTAGATGATGAGACAACAAATAACATGCCCTTAAATATTATTGAAGACGCGAAAAAAGAATTTGATGAAAGACTAATTAAAATTAATTGGGAGAAGTATCACAATGATCGTCCTTTCAATCCAAGTGCTTTGGCAATGTATAAATGGGCACCAATAGCAGATGAATTAAAAACTCTTGATCGAAAAATAGTTTTAAATTCTGTTATTTTAAAATGGGATGTTATTAAAAAAGAATTTAAAGACAGAATACAGTTTTAAATATTTTTTCTGTTTTCAACTAAACTATCTACAACACTAGGATCGGCTAATGTAGTTGTATCTCCCAATTGACCATGTTCATTGGCAGCAATTTTTCTTAAAATTCTTCTCATTATTTTTCCAGACCTTGTTTTTGGAAGTCCCGGAGTAAAATGAATTAAGTCAGGTGTAGCAAGTGGACCAATTTGTTTTCTAACCCATAGCTTTAGATCTCTTTCGAGTTCACCAGTTTCTCTTTCACCAGCATTTAATGTTACATAACAATATAGTCCATTACCTTTAATATCATGTGGGTAACCTACAACTGCCGCTTCTGCTACCTTTGGATGAGCTACAAATGCACTTTCAATTTCAGCAGTACCCAAGTTGTGTCCTGATACAATAATTACATCATCTACCCGACCTGTAATCCAATAATATCCATCCTTGTCTCTTCGACATCCGTCACCCGTAAAATATTTGCCCTCAAACTGAGAAAAATAAGTATCAATAAATCTTTGATGATCCCCATATACTGTTCTCATTTGTCCAGGCCATGATTGCGCTATACAAAGTCTTCCTTCTCCAGGTCCTTTTATCTCTTTGCCTGATTTATCAACCAACATAGGCTTAATTCCATAAAATGGTTTTGTAGCAGAGCCAGGTTTTAAAGGAATAGCACCTGTTTGAGGGGCAATTAATATCCCTCCTGTTTCTGTCTGCCACCATGTATCTACAATTGGGCACTTAGAATTTCCTACTGTTTTGTAATACCACATCCAAGCTTCTGGATTTATTGGTTCACCAACAGTTCCAAGTAACTTTAAAGATTTTCTAGATGTTTTTTTTACAGGCTTATCACCTTCTCTCATTAGAGCTCTGATTGCAGTGGGTGCAGTATAAAAAGTATTTACTTTGTATTTATCTACTATTTGCCACCATCTAGAACTATCAGGATAGTTTGGTATTCCCTCAAACATTATAGTTGTTGCACCGTTCGAAAGAGGACCATAGATAATATAACTGTGACCTGTTACCCAACCAATATCAGCAGTACACCAATAAATATCTTTTGGTTTGTAATTAAAAATATATTGATGAGTCATTGATGCATACACCATGTATCCACCTGTTGTATGTAAAACTCCCTTTGGTTTTCCAGTTGAACCTGATGTGTATAAAATAAATAAAGGATCTTCTGCGTTCATTTCCTCTGGCTCACACTGAGAAGGAACATCTTTAATTAAATCATGATACCAAACATCTCTATCATAATTCCAACTAATTGAATTTCCTGTACGTTTAACAACGATACATTTTTTTACATTAGGACAGCTCTCTAATGCTTCATCAGTTGTTTCTTTTAATGGAATAGTTTTTCCACCTCTAACACCTTCATCTGCTGTAATTATATATTCAGACTCACAGTCATTCACTCTTCCAGAAATCGAGTCTGCTGAAAAACCTCCAAAAATAATTGAGTGGACTGCACCAATTCTAACACACGCTAACATTAAAATAGCAAGCTCTGGTATCATTGTAAGATAAATTGTAACCCGATCTCCCTTTTTAATACCTAATTTTTTTAAACCATTTGCAGCTTTAGAAACTTTTTGATGAAGTTGTTTATAGGTAATTTTTTGACTATCTTTTGGATCATCACCAACCCATATTATTGCTGTTTTATCTTTTTTATCTTTTAGATGTCTATCGATACAGTTTGCAGATGCATTTAGTGTTCCATCTTCAAACCATTTAATTTTTACTTCTTTAGAACTGTATTTAACATCTTTAATTTTTTTATAAGGTTTAATCCAAGTAATTCTTTTTCCTTCTTTTTTCCAAAATTCATCGTTATTTTTTATAGATTGAGAATATTTTTGCTCGTATTTACTTTTGTTGGCCAAACTACTTTTGATCCACTCAGGTTTAGTTTTTATAATTAATTCAGGAGCAGGATTTTCACTTTGTTTTAAAATTTTTTTTGATTTTTTTCTTTTAACTTTAGTTTTTTTCTTAACTGCAGTTTTCTTTCTTACTTTAGTTTTTTTTTTAGATTTAGCTTTTTTCTTTTTTTTTGGCATGGATTATTTTTTTTTAAATTTTACTCATGTTATTTATAATTTTCCAGCTTTTATCATCAATTGGCATTACTGAAAGTCTACTTTGTTTAATGAGCGCTAAATCCCTTAAATTCTTATTTTTTTTGATATTTTCAAGGGTCACTGTTTTAGAGAATTTGCTTTTAAATTGGACTGTTACTGCAACAAATCTTCCAGTCTTATCAGTTTTATCTAAATAGTGTTCTTTAATTACTTTTACTATTCCAACCACTTCTTTACCAATATTAGAGTGATAAAAAAAACATAGGTCTCCCTTCTTCATACTTTTTAGATTGTTTGCTGCTTGATAATTTCTAACACCATCCCAAGGTGCTCCTTTTTTTCCAGCCTTAATTTGTTGATCAATTGACCAAACGTTTGGTTCAGATTTTATTAGCCAATAATTCATTATTTAATTTATAATATAATAAGTTATATTTTAACTTTTTAAACAATTGTTGGGCAGTTAATATTTTAGTTTATGAGAGCAGCAAATTATTCATCGATGAATATATACAATCAAGATCAGATTAAAGAAATAAATAGCATTATTAGGTCTAATTTTGTACCAGGAAAAGATAATTTTGCATCAAAATCAAACAAAACTTCCGAGGTTAAATTTGTATATTACGGAAAGCTTCAAAAATATTTAGCTAAATTTGTAGACTTTTGTTTTACAGCAAACAATAATTTTTTTGGTTTTGATCTTCATCCACTAACTGATCTTAAAAAACTCAATTATAACATTTATGATACTGGTCAAGAATATACTTGGCATATAGATGCAGTTCCAGGCGATCCAGTTAGAGATATTAAATTAACAGCCTTATTAAATTTATCTGATGAGAATTATGAGGGTGGCGAATTATCTTTGTTCAGAGCTAATGAAATAATTTGCAATGAATTTAATCAACCTGGGAGCGCAATTATATTTCCCTCATTTATAAATCATAAAGTTAATAAGATAATATCAGGTAGAAGACATACTTTAGCAATTTGGTTGTCTGGGCCAAAATTTAGGTAAAAATTTTAAATTTTTACACCTGCACCTTTTAAAAATGCAGCTTTCTCGTCTAAAGGCCATCTTGGTTTTGCTGGATAATCTAAATTATTAAATTCATTCAATTTATATTTTTCCAGACCTACCATTGCGATCATTGCAGCATTATCCCCACAAAGTTCTATTGGTGGAAATATACTTTTGTAGTTATTAGCTTCACATAAATTAATTAACATAGATCTAATTTTTTTATTAGCAGCAACTCCGCCAGCTACTACAAAAACTTTTTCTTTTAATTCATTTTCTTTTTCAAATTCTTCAAATGCTATCTTAGTTTTCTTATAAAGAATTTCTTCAACTGTCTTTTGAAAAGAAGCTGCTAAGTCAAATTTTTCTTGATCTGTTTTTATAGTTTTTGAAATTTTTAAAATTGCAGTTTTTAATCCTGCAAAAGATAAATTGCATCCACCTTTATTAAAAATTGGTTTAGGTAAATCATATTTTTCAGGATTCCCTTTTTTTGCTAAAACTTCGATTTGTGGTCCACCAGGAAATTCAATTCCTAAAAGTTTAGCTGTTTTATCAAATGCTTCACCTAATGCGTCATCAATAGTTGTTCCTAACCTTTTATATTTTCCAAGACCTTGAACACTTAAATATTGTGAGTGACCTCCTGAAATTAATAATAATAGATAGGGATAATTTAAATGGGAATTTAACTTAGGACTTAATGCATGGCCCTCGAGATGGTTAACTGCTATAAAAGGTTTATTGATTGCGCTTGCAAAAGCTTTTCCAAAACTTAAACCAACCGACAAACAAACAATTAAACCTGGCCCAGCAGTTGAAGCAACAGCATCAATTTCTTCAATTTTTTTTCCACTATCTGAGATTGCTTTCTCAACAATCCAGTCTATTTTTTCTATATGTGATCTTGCGGCTAGTTCGGGAACTACTCCCCCAAATTCTTTGTGAACATCAACCTGACTAGAAACAATATTGGATAAAACTGTTGGAATTCCTTTGTCATTTTCAGTTATTATAGATGCTGCAGTTTCATCACAGCTAGTCTCTATTCCAAGAATTAAGGGTTTTTTACTCATTCAAATAGTTTTTAATAATTGTACAATCTCAATACAAGTAAGAAATAAATTTTTAATGAATAGAAAAATTATAATAGGCTCAAGAGGAAGTAAATTGGCTTTGCTTTATGCGCAAAAAGCTAAAGATAAAATTATTGAAGTTTTAGAATTACAAGATGATCAGATTGTCGTTCAAACAATAACTACAAAAGGTGATCAAATTCAGGATCGAAGATTGTCAGAGGTTGGTGGTAAGGGTTTATTTTCTAGTACGATTGAAAAAGAACTGAAAGAAAAAAAAATTGATATAGCGGTACATGCATTAAAAGATATGCCAGCCATTGAAACTGAAGGACTTAGAACTAATTCATTTTTACAAAGGACAGATCCAAGAGAAATTTTAATAACAAATGACAACAAAAATATTAAGGAATTAAAACAAAATGCAACAGTAGGAACCTCATCTTATAGAAGGGAATTTCAAATTAAAAAAATAAGATCAGATTTAAACTGTAAATTAATAAGAGGAAATGTAGATACCAGAATCAAAAAGCTAAGAGAAGGCATTTATGATGCAATAGTTTTATCTTATGCGGGTATAAAATATTTAAATTTAGATAATGAAATCTCTGAAATTTTTTCGACTGATCAAATTATTCCAAGTGCAGGCCAAGGTATTATTGCTTTACAGTGTAGAGATGATGATGATGAAATTATAAAAGTTTTGGAAAAAATAAATCATAAAGATACTTATATGAGAGCTCACATAGAGAGAAACATTTTAAAGGTATTGGAAGGTGACTGTGAAACTGCAATAGGTGCTCATTCAATTATAGAAGGGGATAAAATTACCGTTGAAGCTGAACTATTCTCACTAGATGGTTCTCAAATATTTTATGAAAAAAAATCTGGTAGTATTGATATGTTTAAAGAAATTGGAACAGAAGTTGGTAACACTTTAAAAATTAAATCAAATAATTCATATAAAAAGTAAAATGCATATTTTGTTAACTAGACCCATAGAAGATTGTTCAGAAATGATAGTTAAGTTTCAATCTTTAGATCATAAAGTTTCTCACCTTCCATTAATAAATATTCAAAAAGTTCAACATGAAGAAATTAACTCTGGTGATTATGGTGGTTTAATTTTTACAAGTTCTAATGCTGTAAAAAATTTAAATGTAGAAGATTTAGATAAAAAATTAATTTGTTTTTGTGTTGGTAGTGCTACAGAAAAAAAAGCTAGAAGTTTAGGATTTCAAAATACAATTGCTGCAGAAGGAAATGTTTCAAATCTTAAAGAACTAATTTTTCAAAATTATGAATTAAAAGAAACTCCACTTCTTTATATAAGTGGTGAGATCATAACAACTGATTTAGACCAACAATTATTAAAAGAAGGGTATGCAGTTAAACGTATTATTAATTATAAAGTAAATCATACTGAAAAATTTGATGAAAATTTTGTTAATGAATTAAAGCAGAATATACCTGATATTGTTTATGTTTATTCTCAAAATAGTGCCTCTAGTTTCTTAAATTTTATAAAAATCTATCAAACAGAAAACCTTTGGATGAATACAAACTTAATGTGTATAGGTGAAAAAACCTCGTCAATATTGAATGAAATCAAATGGAAAAAGATATTTCTTTTTAATCCTGGAGAAGAAGAGTTTTTGTTATATAAAATTTAGGTATGGAATTAATAAATAATTTTTCTGAAATATTTTTATCTGTTTGGAATAAAGGAATACTTGGTGTTGATATTTTTCAAATTTTAATTGGGATAGGGATATTCTTACTTTTTTTAGTCTTTAGAGGGTTAATTAGTAAATTAATTATAAAAAAATTAGAAATTATCTCAAAAAGAACAACAAACAAATTAGATGACACTTTTGTTCAGTCATTAATTGGTCCGGCTAGATTTTTACCAATTGTATTAGGTTTCTTTATTGCGAGTTACTACATGACTTTTTCAACAGAGGGTAGAGAAGTAGTTGATACAATTAATAGAACTTTAATTACGATATTAATTTTTTGGGTTATTCACCAAATTATAGAACCCATTTCATATATCTTAAGTGGACTAGATAAACTTTTAACTAGAGAACTTATTGGTTGGATAATTAAATCACTTAAGATTTTAATATTTATTTTAGGATTAGCTGCAGTACTAGAATTATGGGGTATTAAGATAGGACCAATTATTGCTGGTCTCGGTTTGTTCGGAGTTGCTGTTGCACTTGGAGCACAAGATTTATTTAAAAATTTAATTTCAGGAATTTTAGTATTAGTTGAAAAAAGATTTAAAATTGGAGATTGGATTGCAGTTGATGGGATCATTGAAGGTACAGTTGAAAAAATTGGTTTTAGATCAACAACTATAAGAAAGTTTGATAAATCTTTAGCGATTATTCCTAATTTTCAATTTGCAGAAAATGCTGTAGTTAATGTTAGCGAAACATCTAATTGGAGAATTAGATGGATAATTACATTGCAGTACGACTCTACGATTGATCAATTAAAAAAAATAAGAGAGGAAATTGAAAGTTATATAAACAACAGTGAAGACTTTAATCAATCAACTGGGGTTGCGGTTAGAATTGAGAAGTTTTCTGATAGTTCAATAGATTTATTGGTAAGATGTTTTACGAATTCAAATAGTTGGAGTAATTCACTAGAAGTTAAAGAGAGATTAGCAATTGAAATTAAGCAGATTGTAGAAAAAAATAAGGCCTCTTTTGCTTTCCCAAGTCAGTCAATTTATGTTGAGAAAAAATGATAGCAATTTTTTATTTAGTTTTACAGATTTTAAAATTGTATTCTTATGTTGTAATAGCAAATGTAGTTATAAGCTGGTTGATAGCATTTAATGTTTTAAATACTCAAAATAGATTTGTTTACTCAATTTTAGAGCTTACTTATAAATTAACTGAGCCAATACTTAATAAAATTAGACGTTTTTTACCCAATTTAGGATCACTAGATATTTCACCAATCATTCTTCTTCTATTGATTTGGTTTATTGAAATGTGTATGAAGCTCTACATTGCACCAATAATTTTTTAGAAAGTAAAATGATTTTAATTGACGGAAAAAAAGCTGCAGCTGAATTAAGAGAAGAATTAAAACAAGAAGTATCAGGACTTAAATCTAAATATAATAAAGTCCCAGGTTTAACCGTGATATTAATTGGAGATCTTACTCCAAGCCAAATTTATGTTCGTAATAAAGAAAAATCAGCAAATGAAGTAGGGTTAAAATCGGAAGTAATTAAATATCCAGATAGTGTTGAAGAAAAAACTGTTTTAGAAAAAATTGAAGAATTAAATAAAGATGAAACAGTATCAGGAATTTTAGTTCAATTGCCGTTACCAAAACATATAGATAAGCAAAAAGTAATTGAGGCCATCGATCCTTCCAAAGATGTAGATGGTTTTCATCCAATGAATGTTGGTAATCTTTCATCAGGTTATGAAAGTTCAGTTCCCTGTACGCCTCTAGGCTGTTATTTGTTAATTAAAAAAATTGAACCAAATTTAAGTGGAAAAAAAGCAGTAGTAGTTGGTAGATCAAATTTAAATGGAAAACCAATGACTCAACTACTCTTGAAAGAAAATTGTACTGTAACAATTACCCATTCAAAAACTAAAGATCTAAAAGCTGAATGTTTAGAAGCTGATATAATTGTTGCAGCAGTTGGAATACCCGAACTTGTAAAAGGAGATTGGGTTAAAAAAGATGCAATAGTAATTGATGTTGGTATCAATAAAACTGATAAAGGTATTGTTGGAGATGTTGATTTTGAAGATGTTTCAAAAAATGCAAAAGCTTTAACCCCAGTTCCAGGCGGTGTGGGACCAATGACTATCGCTTGTTTATTAAAAAACACAATTGAGTGTTTTAAAAGATCACAAAAATAAAGACTTTTTATATAAGTTTAATTGTCTCAAGGATATTTAAACTGATTTAATTACTGTTGTATTTGATAAGCTCGTTTTGATGAAAAAACCCAAATACGAATACAGGATTGCAATTATAATGATTTTATTAACTGCAGTTCCAATTGGAGCCACTCAATTGGGTTGGTATTTATATAACAAACAAGTTGGTTTTGATTTTGGAATGATTGCTGGAGTTTTTTCTGTTATCTTAGCTGGATATTTGATGTATGAAAAAGGTTGGAGAGATGAGGATGAGGATTAATTAATGGAAAAAATTATTTTTTTTGCTTTAGCAGTTCCAATTCTAGGATTTGTTTTTTACCTAGGTGGTTCTGCAATCATGAAGGGTTTTAAGGCTAAAGTTGATAATCGACCCAGTAAACCTGAGGAAACTGAAACAGGCTCTGAAACAGTAAATAGACTCTCAAATAGTAACGATTTAAGCTCTGAAATTTCTAAATTAAATGAGTTGTACAAAAATGGAGCTCTTACCCAAGAAGAGTTTGAGAAAGCTAAAAGTAAATTACTGAATAATTAAATTTAGACATGTTTAAGATAATTCCCAATAAAAAAAATATTGGGGCAGAAATTACTGGTAACGTTAAAAAAATTTCTAAAAAAGATTTTAAATTTTTTTTTAAAGCACTCGAACTTTATGGTATGATTTTTTTTAGAAGACAAAAACTAAATTCTTCACATTATATAGCGTTTGCTAAACATTTTGGTAAATTAGCAAAATATCCAAGACTAAAAGGATTAAGTAAGAAATATAAACAAATTACTGTCGTTCAAAGAAAAGCAACAGATAAAGGACCTAGTTTTGGAGAACAGTTTCACACAGACTCAATTTACACAAAAAAACCACCTAGATTTACAATGCTTTATTCTAAACTAGTTCCTAAAAAGGGTAGAGCAAATACTGAATTTTCCTCTCAATACTTAGCTTATGATTATTTGCCTAAATCAATAAAAAATAAATTACTAAAAGTGAAGGGAAGGTACTCTTCTGAAGGGCCAATTTCAGTTACTACAAGAGAAAGAGTAAAAGAGAAGGGTAGAAAGATTGATGAATTAAAATCTATTCATAAAATTATAAAAAAAATAAACTCTAAAAATACGATTTATTGCAGTCCCGGACATCTTGTAGGATTTTCTCCAAATTTAAAAAATTCTGAAAAAGTTAAAAAACAATTATTTAAGCACCAAGTTAAAAAAAAATTTCAATACTCATTAGAATGGGAAAAAGATCAGTTAGCTATTTGGGACAATAGATCCATGCTCCACCAAGCTACCCCTTTTAAAGGCAATAGAATTATGCATAGAATAACTATATTGTAGTTATAATAATTCGTTTAAGGATTTTACCTCACCAATATTAAATGTAATTGCATCTTCTCTTTTAAATCCATAATTTTCTGCATTATCTTTAAATCGAATTGGTGGTTCCATAATTGGCTCTAAAGATAAAACAAAAGTCCCCCAATGCATTCCTAATACTTTTTTGCTTTTAAGATCTTTTGCTACATTTAAAGCTTCTTCTGGAGTTGTGTGATAAATAGTTTTATCGAACATTGGTTTAAAATTATAGGCTCCAATGTTGATCATAGTAAGATCAATTGGACCATATTTTTCCCCTAATTCTTTATAAATATTTCCATAACCAGTATCGCATGCAAATAAAATTTTCCTATTTTTATATTCAATTAAAAAATTTCCCCACAAAGTTTTGTTTGTGTCTGTTAGGCTCCTTTTTGACCAATGAACTGCCGGTAGCAAGGTTACTTTTAAATCACTATTAATATTTTTATGATCATACCAATCCATTTCATTTACATCTTTGTAATTCTTAAAATATTTTCCAAGGTTAAGTGGAACCAACACTTTTGCATCCTTGTATGGAAAATTTCTGATAGTTGACATATCTTGATGATCATAATGATTGTGAGTTAATAAAAATAAATCTGTTTTTGGAATTTCGTTTAGATCTAAAGCAGGTTTAGTAAATCTTTTTGGTCCAAATATTAACGGACCTGCATTTTTTGAAAAAACAGGATCAGTAATAATTGTTGTATTACCTAATTTAATTAAATAAGTAGCGTGCCCAATCCAGGCAATGTAATCACCATCTTTGTATTTTTCTAAATCAGATTTAACTTTTTCTTTTTCGACAACATGTTCATTTGGAAAATTAAGACTAATTTTTTTTCTTAGTTTACTGAAAGTTCTATAAGAAAATTTACCCGACCTAGATATCACAACAGGCGAACCTTTAGGATTTCGAAAAGTTCCATCTGATAAATGGTGATAAGGTTTCTCTTTCATTACATTAATTATTTTTTTCCATTAGCCACAAATCATCTCCAGCTAAAAAGTAAATTTTCCCATCAATAGGGTGAACTTGTATGTCTCTAATTCTCCCAATTTTATCCTTAAAAATAATTTCCTCTTGGATTTCAGATGTGTTTGAAAATATTAATTTTCTTAAAGATTTATCTTTAAGGGAAGTAATTAATGCATGACCATTCCATTCTTTAAACTCTTTACCTTTATAAATTTTAATGGCACTTGCAGCGATTGATGGAACCCAATATCGAATGGCTTTTGTAAATCCTGGTTTCCATTTTGGACCAATTTTAGTACCTGAGTAATTTGTTCCTCCCCATCCTAAAATTTTCCAACCATAATTTTCTCCTTTTTTGGCCTCTCCAAACCAATCACCACCTCTTGCTCCATGATTGCTCATATAAATTTTTCCATCAAATTCTGAAAAAGTTAAACCCTGAGGATTTCTAACTCCTATCTGGTATATCTCTGGAAGCCAATCTGGCTTACCTTCAAACTTAGGGTTATCTTTTGGAATACTTCCATCTAAATTAATTCTAATAATACTGCCCGGATGTTGAGTTGGATCTTGAGCAATCATATTCAAGCCTCTTTCACCTGCAGAAGCAAATAAGTAATTTTCCTTGATAGCAAGTCTCGATCCAAAATGATATCCAGACTCAATTGGTGGATTTGCTTGAAATATATTCTTAAAATTTAAAGAATTCTTATTTAAATCTGCTTTTGCAATTGAGGTACTGGTTTTCCAGTCTCCTCTATTTTCTGAATATGAAATCCATAATTTTTTATCTTTATGAATAATATCTAAAAGACCACCTTGACCATGAACAAAATAGTTTAAATTATGTTCAACTTCAGAAATATTTTTTGAAACAATGTTAATTATTTTAATTTTGCCACCTTTTTCTGTAACAATTAATTCTTCATTATTAATGAAACTTGAACCCCATGGTTCACTAAAAGATCCTAATTTTTCAAAATTATAATTTTTGGAATTTGCTGTTGTAGAAATTAAAATAAAAAAAAATATAAAAATAAATTTTTTCACTTTATGAAAGTTTAGATCTACCACCATCTACAGCTATAACTTGACCAGTGATCCAAGAACTATCTTCTGTAAGTAAAAATTTAGCAAGTGATGCTGAATCTTTTCCCTCCCCTAATCTTTTTAATGGATGAGCTTTTGCAATACCTTCTGCTAAAGCAGCATTTTTTAACATTGGTTCAGCAATTTTAGATTTTGTTAAGCTTGGTGCCACACAATTTACTCTTATGTTTGGAGCAAATTCTGCAGCTAAAGAAACAGTCAGACCTTCAACAGCTGCCTTTGCTGACGCTATAATTGCATGATTGGTGAAACCTCTTTGTGCGGCAACAGTTGAAAACATTACAATTGAACCTTTATTTTTTTTTAAAGTTTCTTGATATCCCTTGATAGCCTCGACAGCAGAATAAAGATTAAGTTTCATACATTTTTGAAAATCTTGTTCATTAATCATTCTAAGTGGCTTTAAGTCTATGGATCCTACACAGTAGGCCAATCCTTTGATTTCAGAAATATCTGATTTAACTTTTTCTATAAATCCATCCTCCAAAACATCCGCAACAGTATGTGAGCACCCAAGCTTTTCTACAATTGGAGCAAGTTCACTTTCATTTCTTGCAACTAAATGAATATCATTTCCTGAATTTTTTAATTGTTCTGCTAAACTAGATCCAATCGAGCCAGTTGCACCAAAAATAAGATATTTTTCTGACATAAAAATTTTTATTAGTTATATTTAAATATGAAGTTATTTTTTATACTTGGCAATCAATTATTTCCAACAAAATACATTGACCGCTTCAAAAAAGACCATCTATTTTTTATGGCCGAAGACAAGGGTTTATGCACCTATGAAAAGCATCATAAACAAAAAATTTTATTATTTTTATCATCAATGCGATCTTATGCTGATCAATTAAAGAAAAATAAATTTAAATTAGACTATGTCAAAATTGAAGACAAAGAGTTTCATGATGATTATTTAAAAAAGTTAAAAAAAATTATTACTCAAAAAAAAATAAAAGAGATTTCTAGTTTCGAAGTAGAGGATAAATTTTTTGAAAAAAAAATTTCACAATTTTTAAAAAAAGAAAAAATTAATTGGCATGTAATTCAAACACCAATGTTTTTAAATTCTAGAGAAGATTTTAAAAATTATTTATCAAAATCAAAAAAACCATTTATGGCAACTTTCTATAAGGATGTTAGAAAAAAATCTGGAATATTGATGGGGTCAGATGGTAATCCAATCGGAGGTAAATGGAGTTTTGATGAAGATAACAGAAATAAATTACCAAAAGATACATCAATTCCTAAATTTCCAAAAATTAATGAAACTAGTCACACAAAAAAATTGAAGCCTATTATTGAGAAGGAATTTAAAAACCATCCAGGGAGTACAGATAATTTTTGGTTTGCTACTGAATATGACGATGTAGTTAAACTTTTAAACTTTTTTATAAAAGAAAAATCTAATCTATTTGGTGATTATGAGGATGCTGTTGATCAAAAAGATAATATTCTTTTTCATAGCGCTTTAAGTCCTTATATAAATTTAGGCATAATAACACCTGAATTTGTAATCCAAAAAATTTTAGATTTTCATAAAAAAAATAAAATTAGAATGAATTCCTTAGAGGGTTATGTGCGTCAGGTAATTGGATGGAGAGAATTTATGCGTGGAATTTACCAGTCCTACTCGCATGAAATGGAAACAGGAAATTTTTTTAAACAGAATAGAAAAATGAAAAGTTCATGGTATGAGGGTACTACTGGTCTTCCACCATTAGATTATGCGATTAAAAATGCAGTCAATCATGGTTGGTCACATCACATTGAAAGATTAATGATCTTATCCAACATCATGAACCTTTGTGAGATAAAGCCCACAATTGTTTACAAGTGGTTTATGGAGATGTTTGTAGACTCATCAGATTGGGTAATGGTTCCCAATGTTTATGGAATGGGATTGTTTAGTGATGGAGGGATTTTCGCCACTAAACCTTATATTTGTGGATCTGCATATTTTATGAAAATGATGGACTTTAAAAAAGGTGATTGGTGTAATACCATGGATGGTCTTTATTGGAGATTCATAGATCGGAACAGAAAATTCTTTTTAAAAAATCCAAGACTATCAATGATGGTTAGAATTTTTGATAAAATGAAAGATGAGAGAAAAAAAATGATTTTATCAGAGGCTGATAAATTTATTAAACAAAATACAAACTAAACTTTATGTATATTGCCATTACTGGTTTAAAGCCAAAAAATTTTTTTTCAAAATTAAGATTTTGGTTATTAGCAATCCCATCTTTTAGGGCAGCACAAAAAGCTGAAGGAAACATATTTTGTGAAACGAAGCCATTTAACGGATACCAGCATACTTTAACAGCTTGGAAAGATAGAAAGCTGATGGTTAAATATTTAAATGGAACTGAGCACTCAAAAGCAATGAGAAATTTTAGAGCAATTGCAACAGGTTCTACATATGGTTATGAAAGTGATCATATTCCAAATTGGGATGAAGCTTTAGATCTTTGGAATAAAAATTTTAAAGAATATTAAATTGAAAAAACAAAACTTACCTTCAAAAATATGTCTTGTATGTAAAAGACCATTTACGTGGCGAAAAAAATGGAAACTTAATTGGGATAGAGTAAAATATTGTTCCAAAAAGTGTTCTAAGCTAAGTTAATCATAGTGAATATAATTGTACTACAACATATTAAAATAGAGGATCCAGGCTACATTAAAGATTTAATGCTATCTGATGGATTTAATTTAACCACAATAGAGTTAGACGAAGGTGAAAAAATACCAGAGGATCTTAGTAAATTTGATGGTATGTTTTGTATGGGAGGACCAATGGATACCTATATGGAAAAAGAATATCCATGGTTAATTGAAGAAAAGAAAAAAATTAAAGAATTTGTTGTAGATTTGAGAAAACCATATTTAGGTTTTTGCTTGGGCTGCCAATTATTAGGAGAGGTAGTGGGTGGTAAAGTTGTTAAATCAAATCCTGCAGAAATTGGTATTATGGATATTGATTTTTCTAAAGAAAAAGAAAACGATAATTTGTTTTCACAATTTCCTGATAAAATAAAAAGTTTACAATGGCATTCCTATGAGGTCCAGGGAATCGAAAACAATAATGATATAACTTTATTGGCTTCCTCACCGATTACTAAATATCAAATATTTAAATATCAAAACCACGCTTATGGAATTCAATTTCATATAGAAATAAAAGATACAACAGTCAATGAATGGGGATGTGTTCCTGAATATAAGAAAGCTTTAGAGGATCAGCTTGGGAGTGATGCTTTAAAAAAGTTTGATCAATCAGCAAAAGATAATATGAATGACATGAACAATTATTCTACAATCCTTTATAATAATTTCAAAAAACTTCTATGATTTGCATAAAGACTGAAATACCTAATGAGCTAAACGATATAGATGATGAACTTAAAGCAATCTACCACAGCAAAGATACAGTCTGTTTTTACATTTTTAAAACAAGAGAGTTAAGAAATGAATTTTTAGAAAAAACAAAGGGTATGAACAAAAGTGAGCGTGAAGAGATATATAAAAATTATGAATAATAAAATTTTTGAATGGGCAGGGGTTATAACAGCAATATTATATTCTTTATTTGTAGCTTTAAACATAGGTATAGAATTTTTTGGATTTTGTTTATTGCTTCTGTCAGCTATTTTAATTGGAATTTGGGCTTATAGAGGTGGCCATAAAGGAATTCTTTTACTTCAATTCTTCTATGCGACTGCTGGAATTATAGGTATGGTCCGATGGTTTTAACTGAAGGTTGAAACAATTTTAGGAATATAATTTTTAAAATTAAAAAAACCCTTATTACAATATTGCCAAGCTAACTGATCAAGGTTTCTGTATAAAAAACTCACATTTATATCATTTGAATTTAAGTAGTCTAAATTTTCACCAACTGCTGGATACAAACCATAACGATTTTCAATGTTTGTCACTTCACTTATATCAATTAACTGAAAATCAATAGATTGATTTTTTAATCTTTGTTCTTGGTCTTCTATTAACTGAGATTTAAATTTCACTAATTTTTCACTGAGTTTAATAGATCTATTTTCGTTTTTGTTATAAACTAAGTAAATTTTCTTAAAGTTTTTTTCTTTAAAGTCAGTGATTTCAAATGAGAGATTATTATCAAAAATTAAAAGATTTTTTTCTTCAATATTTTGTGGGTTAGTAAAATCTTGTTTTATTATTTGATAAGATTTTTCTGAAATTTTCGGAGGAGCGTTTTCATTCAATTTTATATTTTGAAATCTATTGTTCGTGAATTTTTTAATATTCCATTCACTAGCAAGATAGTGTTTGCCTTGAGTTTGGATACCCGCAACCCATCTCCATCCTAGAGTATTTGATGCAGCATCTCCATCATATAGATGTTTCATGAAAAATTCCGCACCTAGTTGCCAAGGTAGTTCTAAAGTAAAAATCCAAATACTAGCAAACCACATTCTTGTGTGATTATGCAGATAATTGTTTTCTTTTAGCTCGTTAACCCACTCATTGAAGCATTCAATAACTGTTTTTCCTTCTATTGCTGAGATGTAATTTTTATTATTTTTAAACTCATTTTTTATTTGATTTAATTCAATAAGATAATCTGTCCAAACATTTGGTCTTAGCTCTAGCCAACCTTTCCAATAAGTTCTCCATAAAACTTCTTGAATAAATTTTTCATTTTTTGAAAAAGAAAATTTGCTTAGAGCTTTCTGGATGACTTCTTTTTCATTTATAATTCCGTGTGTTATGTATGGAGATAAGCATGATATATTGGATCTTTTTTCAGGACCAAAATCAAAATTTCTTAATTTAGAATAATCTGCAAGACCATTATTTATGAAATCGTCTAATTTATTTAATGCTTCATATCTGGAAGTTTCAAATATCATTTTAATTACAGTTTGTTTTAATTACATCTTCTAGCACAGTTGCACTTTGAGCACCTGAAATAAAATCATTTCCTATCTCATAAAACGGAACACCACTTATATTTTTTTTTTTAGCAATTAATATTTTTGAATTTACATCCTCAATATTTTTATCATTGATAAAGTTTTTAAAGATCTCTTCAGAAATATCATGTTGTTTTGCAATATTGGTTAAAACATCAATATCTCCTATGTCGAGACCATCAATAAAATATGATTGATAAATTTTTTCTTTTATCTGGTTTTGTATATTAAATTTTTCACTCAAAATTATTAGTAAATGAGATAGAACTGTATTTGGAGTTTTTTTTATATTATCTAAATTAAAATTCATTCCAGCCTCTTTTGCTTTTAATTTCATATTTTCATACATGGGATTTGCAAATTTTTTCCCACCAAATTTTATCTCAAGATATTTATCACGAGTAATTCCCTCAAGAGGCATATCTGGGTTTAATTGAAAAGGTATATGTTTAATTTCAAATTTTATGTTTGGAAATTTTTTAATCGCTGTATTTAAATTTTTATGACCTATGTAACACCATCCACAAATAGTGTCTGCGAATATATTTATTTTCATTTATTTATGAACGAAGTTTTTTCTTATGAAAATTAATAAATCTTTCAACATTAGATTTGTTAAATGTTTTATTTTCTTCAAATGAAACTTTTTTCATAGAGTAGGCTGAACTGTTTGTAATTCGAGACTCGATTATTACATTTCCTTTATAAAGTTTAAGTTTTACTGAGCCATTAACTTTGTTTCTTTTAAGATCAACAATTTTTTGAAGTTTAAATCTTTCTTTTGAATACCAATAACCATTATAAATAAGTTCAGCATATCTTGGCATAATCTGATCTTTTTTATGCATTGTTTCTTTATCTAAAGTTACAGACTCGATTGCTCTATGTGCATGAATTAATAAAGTTCCACCTGGTGTTTCGTATACACCTCGAGACTTTATTCCAATAAATCTGTTTTCAACTAAATCGACTCTTCCTATTCCATTTTTTCCAGCAATGTTGTTCAATTTTTCTAATAGTTTTGAAGGAGACATTTTTTTTCCATTAATTGCAAAGGGATCTCCATTTTTAAAATTGATGGTAATAAATGAAGGCTTGTTTGGAGCTCTCTCAGGAGAACTTGTTCTTTGGAAAATAAATTCTGGCGCAGAATTTTTTGGATTTTCTAATACTTTCCCTTCAGTTGATGTATGAAATAAATTGTCATCTACTGAAAAAGGTGGAGCACCTTTTTTATCTTTTGGTATTGGTATCCCATGTTTTTTTGCATAGTTAATTAAATCAGTTCTTGATCTTAATTTCCAAATTCTCCATGGAGCAATAATTTTTATTTTTGGTCCAAAGTAATGATAGCCTAATTCAAACCTTACTTGGTCGTTTCCTTTTCCTGTAGCACCATGTGAAACTGCATTAGCTTTAAATTTTTTAGCAACTCTTATTTGGTCTTTGGCAATCAATGGTCTAGCAATAGAAGTCCCTAAAAGATACACCCCTTCATAAATCGCATGTCCTCTAATCATTGGATAAACGTAATCTTTTACAAAAACATCTTTTAAATCTTGGATAATAATATTTTTGACACCAAATTTTTTCGCATTCTTAAAAATTTTTTTTCTATCAATTTCTTGACCAACATCAGCAGTGTAACAAATTACTTCAGCGTTATAATTTTCTTGAAGCCATTTTAAAATTATGGATGTATCTAAACCGCCTGAGTAGGCAAGTACAATTTTATTTTTTGATTTCATTTAATTATGTGCAAGCTTTTTTTGATGCATTGTACGCTTTGGTAAATCCAAGCAAAGAATAATGATCAATTGTTTGGGATCCATTTTGATTGTATCCAGTAATCATTATTCTTGATCCCTTCTTCATTCTACTAATCATTTTTACTTCAATTTTGTTATCAGCAATCCATGCAAATCCTTGTTGCATTATATCAAACTTAAATTTGTTCTTTCCAGATGCTGCAATAACAGAATTCTTGTTATTAAATTCATATCCAGGAGTAACACTTACTTCATTTGAAATATTTTCTTCTGGTCTAAAAGTTACAAATAATTTTGCATCTCTTTTGTTTGATTTTGGTGCTTGAAGTACAGGTACTGATTGAGCAAAACATACTTTGCCATCAGGTTCATATGCCACCATTGCCTCCCAATCTTTGTATTTACCAATTTTTTTTACTTCCTGAGCAAATAGATGATTTGAACTTAAGATAAGTATAGTTGATAAAATTAATATTTTTTTAATTAAGGACATGGGTTTGGATAAATTGTTTGAACTTGATTGATTTCTTCAATGACATCATTAGATAAATTTACATTTACACTTTCTATATCTGATTTCAACTGCCCCATTGTAGTTGCACCTATAATTACACTTGTCATAAATTCTTGAATTTCACAGAATTTAATAGACATTTGAGTCATATTTAAATTGTGTTTCTCACAGATTTTAAAATAAAGTTCTACTGCAGCCTCTGTGTTAGGTTTTCTATATCTTGTCCAAAAATCAAAGTCTCTTTCCATTCTTGATCCTTTAGGAAAATTTTTATTTCTGTACTTTCCCGTCAAGTATCCACTTGCTAGCGGTGAATATGCAAGGCATCCAATTTTTTCTCTAATAGAAACCTCGGCTAATCCCACTTCATAAGATCTATTTAGTAAGCTGTATGGATTTTGAATAGACATCATTCTTGGTAAATTTTTATCTTTTGATAGCTGTAAATAATTTAACGCTCCCCAAGGAGTTTCGTTTGAAAGACCAACGTATCTTATTTTCCCAGCTTTAATATATTTATCTAATTCCCCAAGAACATCTTCAAATTTATTCCATTCATTTTCTTTATGAACATAACCAAGTCTTCCAAAATTATTTACATTTCTTTCTGGCCAATGCAGTTGATATAAATCAATATAATCTGTTTTAAGTCTTTTGAGACTATTGTTCAAAGCCGACTCTAAGTTTGGACCTGTAAAACTATTTTCTCCATTTCTTAAATAATCTCTTGCTGGACCAGCAACTTTTGTAGCTAAAATAACTTCTTTTCTTTTTTTTGTTTTTTCAAACCAATTACCAATTATTTCTTCAGTGTCTCCATAAGTTTCTTTACGAGGAGGAACTGCATACAATTCAGCTGTGTCCCAAAAATTTACTCCATTGCTTAAAGCAAAGTCCATTTGTTCAAATGCTTCATCTGGAGTATTTTGTTCTCCCCAAGTCATTGTACCGAGACAAATTGTACTTACATCAAGATCGGTATTTCCCAATTTTTTGTAATTCATTAATGTTTTATGTTAACTTTTTATTAATCTTTTAAGGTGTCTTGAATAATCATTAAAAGACTATTATATATAGCATATTATGGAATTTGATAAAAACGGAATATTAAACAGAGCAAAAGCAGCGCAACAAACTGCAGCTGTAATGGATGAAGGCTTAAGAGCCTACATGTTAAAAGTTTACAACTATATGGCAACAGGTGTGTTGTTAACAGGGATCATTGCATTAATAACATTTAAGATGTCAGTCGTGACTGATCAATCAGGAGCAATTGTTGGATTAACACAAATGGGGAATGCAATTTATTTGTCAGGACTTAAATGGTTAGTAATGTTGGCTCCTTTAGGTATCGTTTTTTACATGAGTTTTGGAATTAATAAGATGAGCGCTTCAAAAGCTCAAACAACATTTTGGGTGTTTGCAGCTTTAATGGGACTATCTTTATCTTCAATCTTATTAGTTTATACTGGTTTAAGTGTTACTAGAGTATTCTTCATAACATCAGCGACTTTCGGAGCGATGAGTATTTATGGTTATACAACTAAAAGAGATTTAACGAAGTTTGGATCATTTTTAATGATGGGATTGATTGGGATAATTATTGCATCAATCGTTAATATTTTCCTAAAGTCTTCAATGATGTACTTTGTAATTTCAATTTTAGGTGTTTTAATTTTTGTAGGTTTAACAGCTTATGATACTCAAAAAATTAAAAACATGTATGTTGCAAGTGACTCTGGTGAAATCGTAGGAAAAAAAGCAGTAATGGGTGCTTTAACATTATACCTAGACTTTATTAATCTGTTTATAATGTTGTTAAGACTTTTTGGTCAAAGACGATAATTTATTTTTGAAGTTTCTTCCAATTAGTATTTTTAAGCAAAGACTTAAGTTCGTAAGAATTTTTTAAAATCTTACCGCTTGTATCTGTGATTAGGTATTTTAAATTCTTATTTTTTGGCTTAAAGTTTTTACAGATTTTATAGAGCGCATTTTCTGCTGCATTCCTAAATACACTAAAGCTAACTTGTTTGCTTGATATGTTGAGACCATAATCTTTCCAAGATCCTTCGGAAACCATCTTAGCATAAAGATCTAAAATAATTTTAAGCTCATCTTTTTCAAAAAATTGTTTTTCCTCTATTTTGTTATGTGGATTGTTTACTACTAATCTTAAGTTATTAAGCATCTATTTTATGTTTATTTATTAAAGGTACCTGAAATCCAGTAAACACTATTGTTATTGGAAGCATCCCCCATACTTTAAAATTAACCCAAAATTCTTCAGTTTGTGTTCTCCAAACAAATTCATTTAATAATGCAAGACCGAAGAAAAAAAACATCCATCTTCGATTTAAAATTTCCCATCCAATATCTGACAAAGGTATTGATTTACCCATAACTTTTTTAAGCACTGGTTCTTTCGTAAAGTATTTCCCAAAATATAAAGCCAAAGCAAACATGATATTTATTATTGTTGGTTTTACATAAATAAATATTGGATCATTAAAGTAGATAGTGAGACCTCCAAAAAAAGTTATTAAAATTCCACTTAACAAAGGCATCGGTGGTATTTTTTTTTCAAAAAACCAAACAACAGCTAATGCAATAATAGTTGCAACTATTAAGGGAGGAATTGCTACTGATAAATTTTTTCCACTGTTGTAATAATAGAAAAAAAATATTGCTAAAGGTCCAAAATCAGTAACAAATTTTAAAAAAGATTTATTCACTTAAAAGATATTAACATATTTGCCACATCACAAAACATTAATATTTTTTACATTGATTTTTATTTTTAAATACCCATACTAACTTACATGGCAATCCAAAAAGCTAAATTCTCAATTGGAGATATTGTTAAACACAAGCACTTCGAATTTAGAGGTGTTATTTATGATGTAGACTTCGAGTTTAACAATTCCGAGGAATGGTATCAGTCTATTCCTAAAAACGTTAGACCAAGAAAAGATCAGCCTTTTTATCATTTACTTGCTGAAAATGATGAAATTACTTACGAAGCCTATGTTTCTGAGCAAAACCTTTTAATGGACGATTCAGATGAGCCTATAAAACATCCATTAATTGAAGAAATTTTTTCAGGAAAAAAAGGCTCAAGCTATTTCAAGCTTTCTAATTAGCTATCATTATTCAAACACATTTATTTCCAATCTAGGCCACACTAATTTTTTATAAATAGTCATATTCTGATCAAGAGTGTTAAAAGTTAATCTTTCTTTATTATCTCCCCCTTTTCATTCTTGATCAGATAATTTTTCACAATAGTATTTTTAGAATAAATCCCTAAATTAGGGTTATGTTTAAACTTTTAGAACCAAATAAAATTTTTCAAATTACTTCGAAGGCACCAAAATATGTTTTATTTTTATTCGTTATCGTTCTATCTGTTGGATTAGTTGAAGCACTTATATTGTCTCCAGAAGATTACAAGCAGAGTGACGCTGTTAGAATTATGTATGTTCATGTTCCTGCAGCATGGATTTCTCTTGGAATTTTTTCTTCAATAACTGTTTTATCAATTTCAGGATTTATTTTTAAAAACAAAAATTTTTTTTTAATATCCAAAAGTCTAGCACCCTCTGGTTTTGTTTTTAATATTATTGCTTTGGTAACAGGTTCTATATGGGGGAAACCTACTTGGGGTACATGGTGGGCCTGGGATGCGAGGATTACTTCTATGTTAATTTTAGCTCTATTTTATGCTTTATACTTAATCTCTTGGAGAATTTATGAAAATGAAGAAAAAGTTTTTAAAATCTCAACTTTTATTACCATTCTTGGAATTATAAATGTGCCAATAATTAAGTACTCTGTTGATTGGTGGAATACACTTCACCAACCTGCCTCAATAAATATCTTATCTAAAAGCTCAATCCATTCATCAATGCTTTATCCATTATTGATAATGACTGCGGCATTTGCTCTATTTTCGTTGTTAATTTTCTTAATGAAATATAATACAGAACTGATAAAAATTAAAAATAAAGGCTTAGATAGATTATGATTAACGAATTATTTATGAATGGATATGCAGTATACGTATTATCTGCATTTGGTTTTACTTTATTAAGTTTCCTAAGTTTATATTTAGTAACAAAGGTTCAATTTATTAAAGAACAAAATAAATTTGTTGCTAAATTTGGATCACTTAACACTGAACAAGCTAATTCCGCAAAATCACAAAGAATAAATAAAGAAATTTTAGCTGACGCAACAAATAACTAATTTTTGATCAATGTATGGTCGAAAAGTTAAGTTGAGATTTCTGTTTGTTACTACTATCTTATTAATTTTAATTTTAACTGTTTTTTTAGTTCTAAAATCTTTAGAAGAAAACGTTGTTTATTTTCAATCTCCATCAGAAATTAAGTCATTAACAGAGCTAACAAATAATAAAATCAGAGTAGGTGGAATGGTTAAAAAAAATTCTATTAGTATGAATTCTAATGAAGTGAATTTTATTATTACAGATTTTAAAAATGAAATTAATGTTACCTATTCAGGTGCTGTCCCAAATTTATTTGAAGAAGGAAAGGGAGTTGTAGCCGAAGGTGTTTTGAAAGATAGAAATTTCTTTTCAGCAACAAAAATTTTAGCCAAGCATGATGAAAATTATATGCCTCCAGAGGTTAAAGCTGCATTGGAGGAAAATTAATTGATTTATAGCGTTGTTGGATATTATGCTCTAATTTTAGGATTAATTAGTGGTTCAATTTTGATCTATTTTTCAGTTCAAAATTTTAGAAATTCAGAAATTTTGGATACTAAAATATTATCATTATCATTTTTACAATTATTTTTTGTTGTTATTAGTTTTTTTGGTTTAGTTTTATCTTTTGTAGTCTCAGATTTTAGTAATGAAACTGTGTTTAATAACTCTCATACTACAAAACCTTTATTCTATAAAATTACAGGGACTTGGGGAAACCACGAGGGTAGTTTGTTGCTGTGGTTGTTGGTTCTAACATTATTCATTTTCATTTTTTTGCTAAGAACAAATAATCAATCAATAAAATATAAAACTCTAACAACAATATTTCAGCAGATAATAATTATTGGTTTTTTTATATTTTTATTAAAAACTTCTAATCCATTTAATTTCTTATTTCCAATTCCTGTGGAAGGTTTAGGGTTAAATCCAATATTGCAAGATCCAGCATTAGCAATTCATCCACCTATTTTATATTTAGGCTATGTTGGTTCATCAATAATATTTTCCTCCGCACTAGCAGCCACAACTTTAAAAATGGTTTCAGGAAGCTGGGCAACCCATATAAAAAAATGGACTTTGGTTTCTTGGATATTTTTGACATTGGGAATTTTACTAGGTTCTATTTGGGCATATTATGAACTTGGATGGGGAGGATTTTGGTTTTGGGATCCAGTTGAAAATGTATCTCTTATGCCTTGGTTAGCATTGACCACATTATTACATTGTATATTAGTTTTAGAGAAAAAATTGATTTTAACTTCTTGGGTTATAATTTTATCTATAGCTACATTTACACTTAGTATGTGTGGAACTTTCTTAGTTAGATCAGGTATCCTTAATTCAGTTCATACTTTTGCTAACGACCCAGAAAGAGGTCTATTCATATTAATATTTTTGTTTGTTCTAATTTTTATTTCTTTATTTATTTTTTTCTTTTTTCATAAAGAGGATCAAAAGAATTCAATAAATCTTTTTTGGTTAAGTAAAGAAAGTGCAATTATATTGAATAATTGGTTCATGATGTATTTTTTATCTGTAGTTTTAATCGGTACAGTGTATCCAATTTTTTTAGATGTAATTTCCTCAGAAAAAATATCTGTTGGTCCACCGTTTTACCATAAACTAATTATCCCTTTCCTAATTCCATTTTTAATTGCTATGGCAATTGGACCTCAATTGAAATGGATTAAATCTAACTTAGAGAGTAAAAAAATTCTTATATTTTTATTATTTATATCGATTTTAATATCATATTTAATTGTTAAGAATTTTGATAAAAATTTACTTGTAAACACTATTTTAATCTCAAGTGCATTTTATTTGTTTTTTATTACTGTAAGGGATTTTTTTGCAAAAAAATTTAAAAACATTTCTCAAACTATTGCTCACTTTGGATTTAGCTTATTAATTTTAAGTATTTTATTTAATAATTTACTTTCTAGCGAAGTAATTACCAATCTTAAAATTGGTCAGAGTTATGAAAATTCAAAATTTAAAATTATACTTGAAGATGTAAACCAGAGAAGTGAAAAAAATTTTAGCTCAGTGGTAGCAAATTTTAAAATAATTTCCTCAGATGGAGAAATTAATAAAATGTCTCCAGAGTTAAGAATTTATAATCAGCCAAATATAGTAACCAGTGAAGCTGATATTAAAACTTCTTTAATGAAAGATAAATTTATTGTCATAAACTTAGTGCAAAATCAGGAATATTTTAATGTTAGATATCAAGACAAACCTTTTATGCTTTGGATATGGGTGTCAGTGTTATTATTAAGTATGGGTGGAATATTAAGTTTGTTTAGAAAGAGAATATGAAAGATAAATTAATACCTTCAATAATAATAATAAGTTTTATAATTATTTTTTTTATATTTTATAAAGGTTTACAGGAAACAAATATCTATACCCCTAAGTCAGAAATAAAAAAAGATATTCCAATTTTTTCTGGTGTTAAGTTTGATAGCAAAGAAAATGTTAACTCATCAGAAATATTTAATTCAAATAAATTTTATTTATTAAATATATGGGCCTCATGGTGTGTGCCCTGTAGACAAGAACATTCTTATTTAATGAAATTAAGTGAAAACAATAAAGTAACTTTAGTTGGATTAAATTATAAAGATAATTTTAATAATGCTCAAAATTTTCTAATAAAATTGGGAAATCCATACGAAACAATATTATTAGATGAAGATGGTACAATTTCAATAGAGTGGGGAGCATATGGTGTGCCAGAAACTTTTTTAATTCATAAAAATAAAATAGTTACAAAATATATTGGACCGCTTAATGAAGAATTAATTAATGAAATTAACTCGATTATAAAATGAAAATTTTAAAGACAATTATAATTATTTTATTATTAATTCCAAAAATATCATTTGCTGATGATCAGCTTGAAAGAAATAAGATTACCAAAAATTTAAGATGTTTAATTTGTCAGGGTCAATCTGTGTACGATTCAGATTCTGATTTCGCAAATAGTATGAAAATTTTAGTTGATAAAAAACTTGAGGAAGGATTATCTGAAAACCAAATTTATGATTTTTTTAAGGAAAAATATGGTGAATGGATTTTGTATGACCCTACTTTAAATAAAAATACTTATATTCTTTGGTTATTGCCAATATTGATATTTTTACTTGGAGGTGCAATAATCTTTAAAAAACTAAAATTTAAAAAATAATCCAAAATGTATTTAAAAAAATTTTTAATTTTATTTTCATTTCTAGTTTTTACGATTTCTTCAAATGCAGAAGAAATCAAACAGAGAGATCTAAATACAGAATTTAATGTTTACACAGGTATGTTTGATTTTAGTGATGATGGAAAAAAATCAACTTTAATAGGTTTTCAGCATCAAAATGAAAACCTAAACAGAGATACTTTTTTAGGAAATTTGTCACCTATTACTGGTGCTCTTCTTACAGCTGACAGTGCAGCTTATGTTTATACAGGAGTAGAAGCACAATATAAAATAGGTTCTTTAAATTTTAATCCAAGTTTTACTCCAGGATTATATCACGAAGGTGATGGAAAAGATTTAGGTCACGTTTTAGAATTTAAATCTGAGTTACAAATTTCTTTAGATATGTCTGAGAGCAGTCAATTTGGTTTTTCATATAATCATATATCTAATGCTAGTTTAGGAAGTAAAAATCCTGGGGCAAATAGTTATATGTTTAATTTCTTTAAAAGCTTCTAATACCTGCTTATGAATTTAAAAGATTGTTACAATTTTGATGATTTTAGAAAATTAGCAAAAAAGAAACTCCCAGCACCAATATTTCACTATATTGATGGAGGTGCTGATGATGAAATTACTTTAAATAGAAATACAAATTCTTTCAATGATTGTGATTTAGTTCCAAATATTTTGAATAGTGTTGGTGAGCCTGATTTATCAACAACAGTATTTGGTAGAAAAATTGATATGCCTTTATTTCTATCACCAACAGCGATGCAAAGTTTGTATGACCCAGAAGGTGATAAAGCTTCTGCAAGAGCAGCAGAAAAATTTAATACAATTTATAGTATGTCAACAATGGCATCATTCTCTATAGAAGAAGTTGCGAATGTTTCTAGCGGTCCAAAACTATTTCAACTTTATATCCATAAGGATAAATCAATTACTGATGATTTAATTGATAGATGTAGCAGAGCAAATTTTGACGCTATGTGCATTACTGTTGATACATTAGTTGCAGGAAATAGAGAAAGAGATCATAGAACTGGTTTTACTACTCCACCTAAATTTACATTAGATAGTTTATTAAGTTTTGCCATGAGACCTGGTTGGGTTTTTAAATATTTTACTAATAAAAAATTTGAGTTAGCAAATATTAAAAACAAAACCGACAAAGGAACAAATATAGCTAAATCAGTAATGGATTATATTAATGAGCAATATGATCCAGCGATGAATTGGAAAGATGCAGAATACTGTATTAAAAAATGGAATAAACCAATGGCACTAAAAGGTGTGATGTCTGTTGAAGATGCAAAGAGAGCAATTGATATAGGCTGTACAGCGATAATGATATCTAATCATGGGGGAAGACAATTGGATGGATCGAGATCACCTTTTGATCAAGTTAAAGCAATTTCAGATGCAGTAGGTGATAAGTTAGAAATTATTCTAGATGGTGGAGTAAGAAGAGGAACGCATGTTTTAAAAGCTCTTGCAGCCGGCGCAACAGCTTGTAGTTTTGGAAAAGCATTTCTTTTTAGTTTGGGCGCTGGAGGACAACAAGGTGTTGAAAGATTACTAGAGAACATGCAAAAAGAAATTAGAAGAAATATGATTTTGATGGGCTGTAAATCTGTAAAAGATCTTGATGAATCAAAAATAATCTACAGAAATTAAGATAAATTAAGGAAATTCAAATTTTATCTTAATAGACAATTAACTTAATTTATGTATATTTTCCAACTTTATTATGAAACTAGCAGCGTCACTTGATAGACTTGGAACAGAAAGTGCTTTTTCAGTTTTAGCAGAAGCTAAAAAATTAGAAGCACAAGGAAACCCAATGATACATCTTGGGTTGGGTCAGCCAGATTTTAAAACACCTAAACATGTAGTTGAAGCTGCAAAGAAAGCTTTAGATGATGGTCACCATGGCTATGTTCTTTCAAATGGAATTTTAGAGTGCAGACAAGCGGTTACTAGATGGATCAAGAAAAGATATAACGCTGAAGTAGATCCAGAAAGAATTATCATAATGCCAGGTGGTAAACCTACAATGCATTATGCTATACAGTGTTTTGGGGAGCCAGGAGCAGAAATTATTCATCCTACACCAGCTTTTCCTATTTATGAGTCTATGATTAATTATACAGGTTCTACTGCTGTACCTTATGATTTAACAGAAGATAAAGATTTAAAATTTAGTGCAGATAAAATTTTATCTTTAATAACTGAAAAAACTAGATTGTTAATTTTAATTAATCCTAACAATCCAACGGGAAGTTTTGTTGAGAAATCTGAAATTGATAAATTAGCAGAGGGTTTAAAAAAACATCCTCATGTGACTATCTTAAGTGATGAAATTTACAGTAGACAAATATTTGACAACAAAGAAATGCCAACATTCTTTAATTATCCTGAGCTAAGAGAAAGACTAATTGTTTTAGAAGGTTGGAGTAAAGCTTACTCAATGACAGGTTGGAGATTAGGTTGGAGTTTTTGGCCTGAAAATTTAATAGAACATATTAATAAATTACTAATCAATAGTGTCTCTTGTGTTAATGCTGCAGCTCAATTTGCAGGAATAGCAGCACTTGATGGACCAGACGATTCAATTGATTTGATGATGGAAAAATTTACACAAAGAAGAAAATTAATTCATGAAGGACTGAATAGTCTACCCGGAGTAGAATGTAGTTTGCCAGGAGGAGCATTTTATGCATTTCCAAAAGTTATAGGGACTGGAATGGATGGTGCAGAGTTTTGTAAAAGAGCTATGCATGAAGCGGGCGTTGCTATTGTCCCAGGCACAGCATTTGGAAAAACATGCAAAGATTACGTAAGATTTAGCTTTGCTGCATCTCAGGATAACATTTCTAACGCATTGGAAAATATCAAAAAAATGCTAGGTTAAGCTATGTCTGAAATAGCTTTACCAAAAATTGATAGGTCTATTGTATCTAATAAATCTCAAATAGTAAAAAAACTATCATGTCTAACTAATCCAGAAAATGTTTTAAGCGAAGCTGATGAATTAAGACCTTATGAAACTGATGCGCTTTCAGTTTATACCCAAACGCCTTTAGCTGTGGTCTTGCCTGAAAACACTAAAGAAGTTAGTGAAATTCTTAAATATTGTAATGAAGAAAATATCAAAGTAGTTCCAAGAGGAGCTGGAACAGGTTTATCCGGTGGGGCATTACCTTTGCAAGACGCTATCCTTTTAGGTTTAGGAAAATTTAATAAAATTTTAGAAATTGATTATGAGAATAAATGTGTGATCACTCAACCTGGTGTTACTAACTTAGGAATTACTCATGCTGTGGAACATAAGGGTTTTTATTATGCTCCAGATCCATCTAGCCAATTAGCTTGTTCAATCGGTGGTAATGTGGCTGAAAATTCAGGAGGTGTTCATTCTTTAAAATATGGAACCACTACAAACAATATTTTAGGTGTAGAAATGGTAATGATGGATGGAACTATTTGTAAAATTGGAGGAAAATCTTTTGATCAAGAAGGGTATGATCTAATGGGATTAATTTGTGGTTCAGAAGGATTATTAGGAGTTGTTACCGAAGTAACTGTCAAGATTCTAAAAAAACCAGAAGTTGTTAAGGCAGCTTTAATTGGTTTTCCATCTATTAAAGAAGGAGGAGATGCAGCGTCTGAAATAATTTCAAGCGGAATAGTTCCAGCTGGAATGGAAATAATGGACAAAGCCCTTATAGAAGCAACAGATAATTTTAGTAAAGCTGGTTACCCAAGAGATGCAGAATTATTATTAATTGTTGAACTTGATGGAACAGAGTCTGAAGTAAACGAGTTGATCAAAAAAGTTGAGATAATTTGTAAAAAAAATAATTGTTCAAGTTTAAAACTAAGCAAAAATGAAAAAGAAAGACTATCTTTTTGGGCTGGAAGAAAAGCTGCTTTTCCAGCATGTGGAGCAATGGCTCCAGATTATTACTGTATGGATGGCTCAATACCTAGAGGCAAACTCGCAGAAGCTTTACTTGAAATAAAAAAACTTTCAGAAAAATATAATTTACCAGTGGCAAATTGTTTCCATGCAGGTGATGGGAATTTACATCCATTAATTATGTTTGATGGGAATGATAAAGAACAGTTAAGAAAAACTGAAGAGTTTGGATCAGAAATATTAAAAACTTGCGTAAAACTTGGAGGAGTAATCACAGGAGAGCATGGAGTTGGTATCGAAAAAAGAGAACTTATGTGTGAGATGTTCAACGATAATGATATTCAACAACAGTTAGATATTAAAAAATCATTAGATGAGAAAAACTTACTAAATCCTGGAAAAGTATATCCTATTCTTAGAAAGTGCGCGGAGGAAGGAAGGGTTCATGTCCATAAAAGCAAAGATAAATTCCCAGATCTTCCAAGATTCTAATAACATCTATTATCCAAAAAACGAAAGTGAAGTTTCAGAATTAATTAGAGAACTTTACAAAAAAGATTCTCCTACAGAAATAATAGGAAATAATTCTAAAAGCTTCATTGGAAATAAAGCTCAATCAGCAAACACAATGTCACTTTCGAAATTAACAGGCATAATAGATTACAGACCTGAGGAATTGTATATTAAAGTAAGGGCTTGCACACCAATTGAAGAAGTTGAAAAAATACTTGATGAAAATAATCAGGAATTAGCCTTCGAGCCTATTGATTTTGGTTATATAAAAAATGGTGTATCTAACAAAGGAACTATAGCAGGGTATTTATCCTGTAATTATGCAGGCTCAAGAAGGTTTAAAGTTGGAAGTGTTAGAGATCATGTGTTGGGTTTTAAAGGAGTAAATGGCAAAGGGGATATTATTAAATCAGGTGGCACAGTAGTTAAAAATGTTACTGGTTATGATTTGTCAAAACTCATAGCAGGATCCTTTGGTACCTTAGTAGCTTTAACAGAAATTACTTTAAAGGTTCTACCAAAAAAAGATTCTTCAAATACAATTGCAATTTATATTGATAAATCTGAGGAAATTTTTGATTTATTTATTAAATTATCAAGTTCCAGCAGTGAAATATCAGGAGCAGTGTATGTTCCTAATAAATCAAAGGATGATGATTTCTTAAAGAAAAAAAATTCTGTACTAAAATTTAACGATTTAAAATCTAATACTTCTTTTCTAGCTTTTAGAGTAGAGGGAGATAAAATTTCAATAAAGGAAAAAATTAAAAATTTAAGCAAAGAACTTGAACTTGATAAATTTGAAACTTCCACTTTAGATGTTTATCAGTCAGAACCATTTTGGCAAAAAATTAATAATTTAGAAATTTTTGAAAATACAAAAAATAATTTAATCAGAATGGTTATTCCTCCAGCAAAAGGATCAAATTTATTAAAATTTTTAGATAATAAATATAAATATTTTGTAGATTGGTGTGGATCATTATTTTGGATAGAAGTTGATGAACAAAAAGAAGAAAAAATAAAAGAGCTAAAAAAAATAGCACTGGAGTCCGGTGGTTATTTAACTGTAATAAAAACTTCTGCAGATTATGATTATGGAGAATCAATTTTTACAGTCGATGATATACGTTTGATGATTTCAGAAAAAATTAAGAAAAGTTTTGATCCAAAAAGAATTTTAAACCCTGGAAAAATGTATAGAGGAATTTAATGCAGACAAAATTTACTGAACAGCAACTTAAAGACTCTGATAATTTTGCTACAGAAAAAGTATTTAAAAAGTGTGTTCACTGTGGAATGTGTAATGCTACTTGCCCTACACATCAGCTGTTAGGTGATGAATTGGATGGTCCAAGAGGTAGAATTTATCTTATTAAGGACATGTTGGAAAATAACAGAAAACCAACTGAAAAAGTTGTTAAGCATATCGATCGTTGCCTTTCATGTTATAGCTGTATGACTACTTGTCCTGCTGGTGTGAATTACATGCACATCATAGATCATGGAAAAAAATATATTGAAAAAAATTATCAAAGATCTTTTTTTGACAAACTAATTAGATATTTTTTATCAATCACTTTACCAAATGTTAAAGTATTTAGACTCTCAAGTTTTTTTGTTAAATTGGCAATGCCATTTAAATTCTTAATGCCTACAAAGATTAAAGACATGATTGAATTAATGCCAACAACTTTTCCAAAAAAAACTTTACCTATTAAAGAGATTTACAAAGTTTCAGACAAGAAAAGAATAGCAAGAGTTGCTTTATTAACTGGATGTGTACAAAAAGAAATTTCACCTCAAATAAATGAAGCAACAATCAGATTATTAAATAGACATGGGGTTGAAGTTGTAGTTCCAAAAAAAATTCGTTGCTGTGGATCTTTAAATCACCATCTAGGAAAAGAAGAGGATGCTCACCAAGATTTTAAAAATAATATAAATACTTGGTATGAGGAGCATCAAAAGGGAAATTTAGACGCAATTTTATCTAATACATCAGGTTGCGGTACTACCATGAAGGATTATGGTTTTATTTTTAGAGATGACAAAGAGTTAAGTAAAAAAGCAAAAGTCATATCAGATCTTACAAGAGATATTTCTGAATATATTTTTGAAAGTTTAAAACTAAATATAAAATCTAAAGGAAGGAAATATAAAGTTGCTTATCACTCTGCATGTTCAATGCAGCATGGTCAAAAAGTTCATTCACAACCTATTTCGTTACTTGAAAAAACTGACAATGAAATAATGGAAATTCCACAAGGGCACATTTGTTGTGGATCAGCTGGAACTTATAATATTTTACAATCAAAAATTGCAAAACAACTACTAAAAAATAAGGTAAATAACATAGAAAGTTTAAATCCTGATTTTATTTCAACAGGAAATATTGGTTGTATTACCCAAATTTCTCATGGTACTAAAGTCCCAATTTTACATACAATTGAAGTTTTGGATTGGTACACAGGCGGTCCCAAACCTGAAATTTTAAAATAGGGGTTTTATGAAAAAAATTTTAATTACTAGAAGACTGATCCGAGAGAGTGAAGATAAAGCATCAAAATTATTTGAAGCTAAATTTAATTCAAACGATGAACTTTATTCACAATCAAAAATTATTGAAATGAGCGAAGGATGTGATGGAATTTTATCATCTTTAACTGAAAAATTAGATGCTGATACAATAAATAAACTTCCAGATAGTATTAAAATAATTTCAAATTTTGCAGTTGGTTTTGGAAATATTGATTTAGATGCTGCTAAAAAAAGAGGTATTGCTGTAACTAATACTCCAGAAGTTTTATCAGATGCTACAGCTGAGATAGGAATATTACTTATATTAGGAGCTTGTCGAAGAGCATCAGAAGGAATCGAGTCTGCTCGTGAGGGTGGATGGAAATGGTCTGCAGATTATTTAATTGGAAAACAGTTAACAGGAACCAGATTAGGAATTCTAGGTATGGGTCGTATCGGTCAAAAGATTGCGAATATTGCTAAATCTTTAGGCATGGTTATTCATTATCATAATCGTTCAAAGTTAAGCGAGGATAAAGAGCAGGGTGCAATTTATCATGATAGTATAAAAAGTCTTTTTTCAGTTTCAGATGTTTTATCTATCTGTTGTCCAGCTACAAAGGAAACAGAAAACCTAATAAATAAAGAGACAGTTGAGTATTTCCCTAAAGGTGCTGTGATAACAAATGTTGCTCGAGGTGATATAGTTGATGATGAAGCTTTGATTGATGCATTGAATAGAAGAAAAATTTATGCTGCAGGATTAGATGTTTATAAAAATGAACCAAACTTAAATCCTGGTTATTTAAAAATCCCGAGTGTTTTTGTTTTGCCTCATTTAGGAAGCGCTACAAAAGATACTAGAATTGCAATGGGAAATTTAGCGATAGACAATATAGAAGAATTTTTTAGAACTGGTAATTGCGTTAATAAAGTTAACTAAATTTTAATGAATAAACCGGTTCTAGCTAAATCAAAAGCTATTATAATTTTTTTAGTTTTTGCTTTAGGATATTTTATTTCTACTCTCTTAAGAGCAATAACTGCAACAATTTCACCTGAATTAGTAAATGAATTTAATCTTTCTGCAGGAGAGCTTGGATTATTGGGAGGTGGATATTTTCTAGGATTTGCAAGTGTACAAATCCCTTTAGGTTATATGCTAGATTTGAGAGGTCCAAGAAAAATTGTTTCATATTTTTTATCATTAACCATTATTGGTTTATTGATATTTGCACTTGCTCAAAATTTTTTAACTCTTTTGGTGTCTAGAATTATTATAGGAGTTGGTGTTGGAGCTTGTTTAATGGGGCCTTTGACTGCTTATCGGATTTGGTATCAAGATGAAACCCAACAACGTGCAAACTCATGGATGTTAATGGTCGGTGCAATTGGTATGTTATCATCAAGTTTACCAGTTCAATTTTTCTTACCTATAATTGGTTGGAGAAATATATTTTTGCTTTTAGCTTTCATAACTTTGGTTTGTATAATTTTGATAATTATTTTTATCCCTCAGTGGACTTCAAAAGGTAATCAGAAAAAAGATGATGCAAAATTGAGTATTGTTTGGCAAAATCAATTCTTCAGAAGCGTTATTCCAATGGGCTTTTTTAGTACTGGAGGATTATTTGCTATCCAAACACTATGGGCTGGTCCTTGGATGATAAAAGTATCTGGGTATACACCAGAGGAAAGTGCAACAGGGTTATTTTTAATTTATTTTTTTATGCTGCTATCATTTTTAATATGGGGATATTTTGTTCCAAAATTTTCAAAGAACGTTAATGATGCAATCAGATTGTTGAAATATGGTTCACCATTAAGTTTATTGGTATTGGGTATAATTATTTATCTAGGTCCAAATACAGAGTCAATTCATTGGGCATTATTTATAGTTTCAGCTGTATTTTTGTCCTTAATCCAGCCAGCTGTTGGAATGGCTTTTTCTGTTTCTAATGCAGGTAAAGCTCTAACTTCTTATAATCTATTGATATTTATAGGCGCCTTCTTTCTGCAATGGATAATTGGGCTTATTATAGATTTAGGATTAAGTTTAAATTATTCTGAAATTGTTTCATTTCAATTAGCAATGTCTTTTGTACTAGTTACATCTTTAACTTCTTATTTGTATTTTTTATTAAAAAATAATTAATTTAGATGTTTATAAATTGTAGTTCTAGATACACCCAATTTTCTTGATGCTGCAGAAATATTATTAGTCTCACTAAAAGTTGATCGAATTAAGATACATTTTTCTCTTTTAATTTTTGTATCCTCACAATTTTTACAGGCGTAAGTTTTGTTTTGTTTGCCAGTTTCTATAAATTTACTTTCTTTAAAATTTTGACTTTTGACTACAAAAACAGATGAACCTAGATGATCTGTTATCTTTAGAGTTTTATTATTTAAGATATCTGATGCAATTGATGAAAATGAAGTTGTAAAAATTTTGTTAAAATTCTCATTTTTTAAATCAACTAGTCCATTAAGCATAATTTTTGCATTATTGTTTGCACCCACAATTAATCCATCCCCATTTATCGCCAGCATCCCAACACTAGTTGTAGTTAGATATTCTTGTCTTGGGTGAAAAGAAATAATTAATTCGTTTTCAAATTTTTTAATAAACAATTTAGTTTCGATACTTCTAGTAGCAAGTCTTACTAAAGCTAGTGTATGTTGTTCTCTAGACATCGAGTCTGTTGAGGCATCAATAATACCAATAATTTTACCATCATAATTTATGATTGGACTTGCAAAACATGAAATATTTTCATGAGCAGTAAAAAAGTGTTCTTTACCTGAAACGATAGTTGGTTTTTTTAGTTCAACAGATAATCCAAGACCGTTTGTTCCACAAATTTTTTCTGCCCAAATTGATCCTGGTATTACCGTTTTACCAACGTCAGTTTGTAAACAAGATTTGTCATAAATTGTATCTAAGACTAATCCTTTCTCATCTGAGTAAGCCACCATAAAATTTGTTCCTGCTATTTGCGAATAAAGAAGTTCAAGTTCAGGAATAATTATTCTTCTGATAGATTCATTTTGCTCTTTTATTTCTTTTAGTTCGATTGATGAAATTACACTTTGTTTAGGATCATTAAACGGATCAAGGCCTTCACTGATACATCTCAACCAACTTTCATTAATATCTTTTCCCATCTCATAAGAGTTCATATTCCTTTTATGTAGGATATTTCTAAGTTCGCTGTTTGAGTGACTTAAGTTTGACATTTTAAAAGTTTATTTGATTTTTTAGATACAACAACCAACCACAGGTTGTAATTGTTAACTTTTTGTACATATAAAGATGCCGTTGACTCCATTCTATATCGGAACTTTAATAGTGTTACTGAAATATTAAAGGAGAGATAATAATGAAAGCACAGGTTTTGCATAAGTATGACCCTGAAATGAAAGAAAAGGTCTGGGTCACAGGTGAGGAGATGCCAGATCCTAAAATTGAAAAGGCGTCAGACGTTATAGTTAAAATTGGTGCTGCAGGAGTTTGCAGAACTGATTTACATATTATTGAAGGAGTATGGAAACACATCCAAGATCCAGATGGAAAATTATTACCATGCGTAATGGGACATGAAAATGCTGGTTGGGTAGAAGATGTAGGTTCAGACGTTACTGAATTTAAAAAGGGTGACCCTGTAATATTACACCCACTTATTTCTGGAACAGGAGGAACTTGTTTAGATTGTAGAAGAGGTAATGATATGCACGCTGAAGCAGGTGCATTTCCTGGATTAAGTATTAAAGAAGGTGGCTACGCTGAACTATTAAAAACTAGCGTTAGAAATCTAATTAAACTTCCAAAAGTATTAGCGCCTAAAGATGTTGCACCTTTTTCAGATGCAGGTCTTACAGCTTATAGAGTGGTAAAAAAAGCAACAAGACATTTGCTACCTGGTCAGAGCTGTACAATTATTGGTGCAGGAGGTTTAGGTCACATCGCTATTCAATGTTTAAAAGCTATGTGTGCAGCAGATATTATTATTGTTGAAAAATCTGAAGCAGCATTGAAACATGCAATGGAACTTGGTGGTGACCACGGAGTTTTAATTGATGGAAACGAAATTGAAAAAGTTCAAGAACTAACAAAAGGAAAAGGTTCTGAAGCTGTAATTGATTTCGTAGGTGAAAAAGGATCTACTGCCATGGGAATTCAAATGACTTCTAATGGTGGTTTTTACTACATAGTTGGATATGGAGAAGAAATTAAATCACTTGCAGTTGATTTAATTATTTCTGAGAAAACAATTGTAGGTAATTTAGTGGGAACGTGGTCTGAATTATATGAATTAATGGAGTTAGCTGACAGAGGTAAAGTTAAGCTCTCTATGCAGGAGTATAGTTTAGACGATGCTAATAAAGCGCTTCATGATCTTAACGATGGTAAGGTTAAGGGACGAGCTGTTTTAGTTCCATAAAAAAAAAAGAGAGGTGATAATGAAAATAATAAAAACCTGCTTAACGGCTGTAATATCAAGTATGATGATATTTAGCCCTATGGCATATGCTGATAAGTGGAGTGATCAATTCCCACATATCAAAGCAACAGGAGATATTCCAGGTGATTGTTCTTATGAGGAAATGTCTAAGAAAAATTACAAAGGAAAAACTCTTAAAATAAATACTCACGCAATTCCAGTAATGGGAGAGCCAACAGCTCTTCATGCTGAACAGTTTGAAAAATTAACTGGAGCTAAAGTTGAAGTTACTCATACACCAGCGGGTGATTTGTATTCTAAAGCAATGGTTCCTTTTCAAGCTGGACAAGCACCTTACGATATTGTGTTTGGATTTTCTAACTTTATCAATGACTGGAAAAGATATTTAGCACCAGTTCCTAAGAAGTATATGAACTCAACAGAGATGAAAGACGTAACTAAATCTCATATGGGTGTATCATCTTGGGATGGAACTATGTACCAGTATCCAGTTGATGGTGACAGACACTATCTAAAATATAGAAAAGACGTCATTGATAATCCTGAAATGCAAAAAAAATATAAAGCAGAAACAGGAAAAGATCTAAAAGTTCCAACAACTTGGAAAGAATATGCTGAGATGGCAAAATTCTTTAATGGTTGGGACTGGGATGGAGATGGTGAGTTAGAATATGGTTCAGCTGAAGTTATGAAAAAAGACGACTTAATGTTCGCAGCTTTTTTCAGCAGATCAGTTGCATATGCTAAAAATCCAAGAACTCCAGGTGGTTTCTTTTTTGATTTAGAAACTATGAAACCAAACATTAATAATCCAGGTTTCGTTGAAGCTTTAACTGATTGGGTTGAAGCTACTAAATATGTTCCTCCAGGGGGAACTAACTTTGGTCTAGGTGACGAAATTGGATCATTTGGTGGTGGACAAACTTTATTTAGTTTTTCATGGGATGATGCGTTTATTGCAGCGATGCAGGATGATAGCCCTATTAAAAACAAAGTAGGTGCAGCTCCTCTTCCAGGTGCTAACAAAGTTTGGAACAGAGTTTCAAATAGCTGGGAAAACCAATACAACCAAGCTCCTTACATTGTTTGGGGTTGGGCAGTTGGTGTTGCTAAGAAAAGTAAAGTAAAAGATATGGCGTTTGATTATCTTTGCTTCTTCTCAAATGGAGCAAACCACCAAGCTGACTTAGCAATTGGTAGATTTGGTGTTAACCCTTTCAAAAACTCTGACTTCGACCCTAATATTTACATTAATAGTATGGGTTGGGATCCAGAGATCGCTAACAGTTACACTCAAACACTTTTAGATATGGAGAAAAGTCAAAATAGAGTTTTCCCTCTAAGAGTTCCAGGTGTATTTGAGTTTACAAGTGCTGTTGCTACAGGAACTTCTAAAGCTTTAGCAGGACAATTGTCTCCTCAAGAAGCATTAGACGAAGTTGCTAAAGAGTGGGAAGCAATTGTAAGCAGAGTAGGTAAAAAAGCAGTAAGAGATGCCTACGCTGTTGGTGTTAAAATGGAAGATAACCAACTATAATAATACTTAATTTATGTGGCCGTTTATTAAAATGGCCACATATAAAAAACATAATATAATCCAATTTTACAAATGAACTTTAAGCATAAATATTTCTTTCTGTTTCCAGGTCTATTTGTGCTGATTGGAATTTTAATCTTTCCAATTATTTTTGTTGTTAGATTAAGTTTATCTGGATGGAATAGTTATAATCCAGGTTTAGATTTTATAGGTATAGAAAACTATATCCGTCTATTTACAGACGACCCAAGATTTTGGGAATCTTTTTTTAGATTAAGTTTTTTATCTGTTACAACAGTAATTCTCCAGTATGTAATTGGATTTGCTCTTGCACATATGGTTTGGAAAGACATCAAATTTAAAAGATTTTTTAGAGTATTATTTTTAGTTCCAATGATGACAACTCCAGTAATTATGACTGTTATTTGGAGAACTTTTTTTCATGAGTCTTTAGGACCTGTTAATGATATTTTATCTAATTTTGGTTTATCTCCGAAATGGTTAACAGACCCAGCTTTAGCTAAATTTACAGTAATTATAGTTGAGGTTTGGCAGTGGACACCGTTTATGTTTCTACTTTTATTAGCAGGTTTATTGTCATTACCTAAAGAACCATTTTTAGCTGCTGCAATTGATGGAGCTAGTCCAGTTAGAAAGTTTATTTATGTAACTTTTCCGCTAATGGCACCTATATCAATTGGGGCAATAATTATAAGATTAATTGAGGCATCTAAAATTATGGATACGGTATATGTCCTAACATCAGGAGGTCCAGGTACCTCAACAGAAACATCAAGTTTTTATATTTTTATTAAGGGATTGAGAGAGTTTCAAATGGGATACGCAGCTTCGATGTCTTTTACTTACTTAATTATTATGATCATAAGTTTAACAATTATTGCAAAGGTTTTAACTAAATTACTTTTAAAAGAATAAATTATGAGCAAGCTTTATACATTTTTAAAATATTTTTTTATTGTCTTTTGGGCAGTTTTTGTTGTTGCTCCTTTTCTTTGGGCCTTAACTACATCGTTTAAAGATTTTCAATCTGTAAATGGGGGAGTTACGTATATACCATGGGTAGATTTTGAACCTAATTTAGAGGGTTGGAAAGTTTTGATAAAATCTCCAGCTAAAGGTGGAGTTGATATAGTAGAACCTTATTTCAATAGTTTATTTGTAACCTGTACTGCAAGTTTAATTAGTATAATTCTTGGCACATTGTCAGCTTATGCTTTATCCAGATACACCTTTAAAGCAGGTTTTGTAAAAAATAATGACATTACATTTTTCTTTATTTCTCAAAGAATTATGCCGCCAATTGTTTTGTCAATTCCATTTTTCTTATTTCTAAGTTCAATTAATTTATTAGATAGCCTCGTCGGATTGATTGTAGTTTATATTGTTTTACTGATGCCTATTGCAGTTTGGATTATGGTTGATTTCTTTAATAAAGTTCCAAGAGAGATTGATGAAACAGCTTTGATTGATGGATGTAATCCTTATCAAGCTTTCTTAAAAGTGGTGCTACCAAACTCAATACCAGGATTAATTGTTGCTGGTATGTTTTGTATTATTTTTGGATGGATAGACTTTTTCTTTGCATTCATTTTAACTTTCACAGAAGTACAGTTATTACCAGTAAAAATTGTTGCTTTGAACTCATCTGTTACTCCATGGTGGAGCTTATCAGCATCTGCCCTGGTTTCAGTTGCACCATTAATTATAGTAGCCTTCATAGTTGAGAGATATCTATCTAAAGGAAACCTATCAGGAGCAATTAAATAATGAATTTAATTGCTAACAACTTAACCTATAAACCAAGTGAAGAATATCACTTAAATGAAGTGTCATTTAATTTTAAAGAGGGGAATTTATACACAATTCTTGGAAGAACTTTGTCAGGTAAAACAACTTTACTAAAAACTATAGCTGGTCTTTTAACTCCAGATAGCGGTGCTATTGAATTTGATGGTAAGGATTTTTTAAAGGTTCCAGTTTGGCAAAGAAATGTAGCTATGGTGTATCAACAATTTATTAATTACCCTCATTTAAATGTATTTGAAAATATTGCTTTTCCTTTGAGACAAAGAAAAATCGATAATGAAGAAATCAAAAATAAAGTAATGGAGTCTTTAAAATCAGTTGGGTTAGTTGGCTATGAAAACAGAAAAATACAGGAGTTGTCTGGTGGTCAGCAACAACGTGTCTCTCTAGCAAGATCATTAGTTAAAAATGCTAAAATATTATTGCTAGATGAGCCTTTAGTTAATTTAGATTACAAATTGAGAGAACAGCTTAGAGAGGAATTTAAGAGTTTGTTTTCAAAGGGTTTAGCTGATGAAACTATTTTAATTTATTCTACTACAGACCCAAGAGAGACCATGGAACTAAATGGAGAAGTAATTGTTTTAGATGAGGGGAAAGTGCTACAAGTAGGTCCAGCAAAAGAAATATTTGAGAACCCAAGTTCTTTAAAAGTTGCTGAAATTTCTAACGACCCACCTATGAATATTATTGAAGCAGAAATATCTAATGAGCAAATAAGATTTGAAGGTATTGAAATTAAAGCGCCTAATCATTTATCAAAGTTAACAGATAGCGGATTAAAGATTGGTTTAAGATCTTCCGATATTGAACTTAATGAAAATGGTCATGAATTTGAAGTTGAGCTTGCTGAAATTAGTGGTTCTGAAACTTTACTCCATTTAAAAAGAGGAACTATAAAAATTATTATTTCTATAGAAGAGGTTTTGAATTTTAAAATTCATGACAAGATTAAAATAGATTTTAAAATAGATAGAGCTTATGCCTTTGCTGCTGATGGTAAATTAGCATCCTCACCATTTGGAGGAAACAATGGCTAAAATTGATTTAAGTAATATCTCACATTCTTACAATCCAAATGATCCAAATCCAGTTTATGCATTAAATCCATTTTCGATGACTTGGGAGAACGGAAATAGATATGCAATCTTAGGTCCTTCTGGATGTGGAAAAACAACGATGTTAAATATTGTTTCTGGATTAGTAAGACCATCAGCTGGAAAAATATTATTTGATGATAAGAATGTTACAGATTTAAAAACAGAAGAAAGAAATATTGCTCAAGTTTTTCAGTTTCCAGTAATTTATAACACCATGACAGTTTTTGAAAATCTTGCTTTTCCATTAAAGTGCAGAGATTTTTCAAAAGCCAAAATAGATGAAAGAGTTAATTCTGTTGCAGAAACTTTAAATTTAAAATCTTTTTTAAACTCTCCTGCGCGAAAATTAACAGCAGATCAAAAACAATTAATATCTTTAGGAAGAGGTTTGGTACGAGAAGATGTTGCTGCAGTTTTAATGGATGAGCCTTTAACTGTTATTGATCCTGATCTAAAATTTAGATTAAGAAGAAACCTAAAAGAAATAAACGAACAATACAAAACAACGTTAGTTTATGTAACACATGATCAAAACGAAGCCATGACATTTGCAGATAATATAATTGTGATGAGCGAAGGAGAGGTTGTGCAAACAGGTTCCCCTAAAGAATTATTTGAAAGACCTAATACAACTTTTGTTGGTTACTTTATTGGTTCACCTGCTATGAATTTATTTGATAGTGAAGCAACTTCAGAAAATACTGTTAAAATAAATAATACAATAATTAAAACGAATACAAATTTGTCTAATTTAAAAAATAAAAATATAAAATTAGGAATTAGATCTGAGTTTATTAAAATTGCTAAAAATCAAAGTGAAAATCTTGTTGATGTAAATGTTCAAAAGGTTGAAGATTTTGGTAATTACAAATTGATTACTGCGAGAATGGATAATTTTGAAATTAAATCTAAAGTTAATAGAGAAACCGAAATTTCAGGTGAAAAAATTAAACTTCATATTCCAGCTGAAAAGTGCTGTATTTACGAAAATAATAAATTAATTTAAGTTTGAAATTCTACCTATAATTGTAAAAAAATCCTATCTAACCCATTCTAGGTTACTTTTTAGAAAGACTCTAATGTGAAAATATGTTTTAGTGCTTGCCAAGTTAATTAACTAGAGGAGAATAAATGATTAAGAATAAGAAATCTTTGAAGAGTTCTAAAACTCCTTCAAGAAGAAAGTTCTTCAAAGCAGCGGCAGCAACTGGTGCAGCAACAGCAGCAGCAGTAGCTATGCCAAACATTGCTTTAGGTGACGGTCACGTTACTTTAAAAATGCAAGCTGCTTGGCCATCAGGTGCTAACATCTTTTTCGAAATGGCGTCAGACTATGCGAAAATGGTTAGCGATATGTCAGATGGTAAATTAAAAATTGACGTTCAACCAGTTGGAGCAGTTGTAAAAACTTCTGAAATTGGACAAGCGGTTAGTTCTGGAGTAGTAGATATGGGTCACTGGGTGACAGCATACTGGTACGGAAAAAACCCTGCTGCATCTCTTTTTGGAACAGGTCCTTCATACGGAATGTCATCTCAAGAAGTTATGGGATGGATGGAGTATGGTGGAGGAAGAGCTTTATATGATGAAGCTGTAAAAAGCGTAGGATTTAATTACTACGGTTTCTTCCATATGCCAATGCCTGCACAGCCTTTTGGTTGGTTCAAAAAGAACGTAACTAAAGTATCTGATGTTAAAGGTATGAAGTATAGAACTGTTGGTCTAGCGACTAACGTTTTAACTGCTATGGGAATGGTTGTAAGACAGTTACCAGGTGGTGAAATCCAACCAGCAATGAAAACTGGTTTGATTGATGCTGCTGAGTTTAACAACCCAACATCAGACTCACAGTTTGGAATGCAAGACGTATCTAAACATTATCACTTAGGAAGTTTCCACCAATCTCAGGAAATGTTTGAAGTGCCGATTAACAAGAAAAGATACGATAGCCTTTCACCAGCTCATCAAGCTATCTTGAGAAATGCTGCTTACGCTGCAAACTCAGATAACTACTTCAAAGCATTGGTTAGATATTCAACTGACCTTGCTAAGTTGATGAATGAGCATAAGGTAAACGTTTACCAAACATCTGATGCAATTTTAGCTGAGCAATTAAAAGGCTGGGATAAAGTTGTAGGAGAGTTTGCTGCTAAAGACGCTTTCTTCAAGAAAGTAGTAGACTCACAAAAAGCATACGCTAAGAGAACTATGAAGTATCTGTTGATGAATCAACCGAACTACAAATTAGCTTATGAAAATGAGTTTGGTCCAATCGAAAAAGTTAAAATCTAATTAACTTTAAAATAAATTTAAAAGGGGGTTGAAAAACCCCCTTTTTTTTACACGTATTTTAATATATTTCTTTGATATGAAGTCATTTATTCAATTTGCAGATACTCTCAGCACATCGATGGGAAAAGCTTTCTCTTGGTGCATCGTAGTTTTAATGGGAGGAACTGTTTATGAAGTAGTGATGGCTTACGTTTTTAATTCTCCAACGCTATGGAATTTTGACTTTAGTATGCAAATGTATGGTGCAATTTTAATGATGTCAGGTGCTTATTGTTTAGCTACGGAATCTCACGTAAGAGGAGATGTTATATATAGACTGTTTAGTCAAAGAACCCAGGCTTGGATTGATTTAGTATTATATTTTATTTTCTTTTTCCCAGGAGTAATTGCATTAGCTTTTTACGGATATGAGTATGCAGCGCTTGCTTGGAAAATAAAAGAGACTAGTTGGAGTAGTCCAGCTCAAATTCAAATTTATATGGTTAAAACTATGATACCAGCTGCTGGTGTTTTATTAATAATTCAAGGGATTAGCGAAGTATTCAGATCAATTATTTGTATTCAAACAGGACAATGGCCAGCAAGAATGGTTGTGGCAGAAGAAACAGAACAAGTTTTAATGAGAACAGCTCAAGAAGAGGACGAAAAAAATGTTATTTAGTCTAACAAATCCAGAAATTGCAATTTTGATGATGGGTATGTTTTTGTTTGCAGTTCTCTTAGGTTTTCCGATTGCTTTTACTTTAATGGCTATGGGAATTGGGTTTGGATATTTTGCTTATTACGATGCAACAATGATGGAGCACATTTTTGATAATCGTATATTCCAATTGTTTGTTCAAAACACTTACACAGTAATGGACAACAATGTTCTTACCGCTGTACCTTTATTTTTATTCATGGGCTACCTTGTTGAAAGAGCAGGAATTGTAGCTAAATTATTTTTTGCAATTAGATTAGCTGCACACAAACTTCCAGCATCAATGGCAGTTGCAGCTTTAATTACTTGTACATTATTTTCGACTGCGACAGGAATTATTGGTGCCGTTGTAACTTTGATGGGATTATTAGCTTGGCCAGCTATGGTTAAAGCAGGTTATGACAAAAAATTTGCATCAGGAATAATTTGTGCTGGTGGATGTTTAGGAATTTTAATACCACCAAGCATTATGTTAATTGTTTATTCCGTAATAGCTCAACTATCACCCTTAAGACTTTTTGCAGCAGCAATATTTCCTGGTTTACTTTTAGCAGGTCTTTATATTGCGTATGCAGTGTTTAGAGCGTGGCTAAATCCATCGATTGCTCCTAGACCTCCAAAAGAAGATATTCCGCCAACTGGTGAAATTCTAAAAGAAGTTTTAGTTTCTTTTGTTCCTCTGTTTGGTTTAATTATGCTTGTTTTAGGAACTATTTTAGCAGGTATTGCAACTCCAGCTGAAGCAGCTGCAGCAGGAGCTTTTGGAGCAATTCTTTTATCCTGGTTTTATAAAACTCTTAAATGGCAAAACTTTAAAGAGTCTGTTTTTTTAACTGCTAAGACAACTGCAATGATTATGTGGTTGTTTATCGGTTCCTGGACTTTTTCATCAGTATTTTCTTATTTAGGTGGACACGAAGTATTTGAGCATTTCTTTACTTCTATAAATATTACTACGTGGCAGTTTTTAATCATCACTCAAATAATCATTTTCCTTTTAGGATGGCCTTTAGAATGGACTGAAATTTTGATTATTTTTGTTCCAATATTCTTGCCATTGTTAGAGGTATTTGGTGTTAATCCGTATTTCTTTGCAATGTTAATTGCTTTAAATTTGCAAACTTCTTTCTTAACTCCACCAATGGCAATGTCAGCCTATTATTTAAAAGGAGTTCAAAAATCTAATGTAGAACTTTTGGATATATTTAGAGGAATAATGCCTTTCTTAGCAATTGTAATTTTTGCAATGTTTTTAATGTACATGTTCCCAGGAATAGCACTTTGGTTGCCGGAAACTTTATTTGCACAATAAAAAAAAATGACAGATGTTTTTTCGTTAAAAGTTGAAGAACTTGCTGGAAAAATTAAAGATTCTCAAATTACTTCAGTAGAGTTGTGCAAAATTTATATCGACAGAATAAACAAATTTGAAAAAGACGTAAAAGCATGGGCGCACTTTGACAAAAAACTTTTATTAGAAAAAGCAGCAGAGGCGGATGATCATAGAAATTTAGGAAAACCTCTTGGCCCACTTCATGGAATTCCTGTTGCAGTAAAAGATATTGTCGGAACTCTTGATATGCCTACAGAATGTGGAACATCAATAAGGAAAGGTAAATCATATTCTCAGAATGCAGAAATAGTTGATTTATTAATTTCAGCTGGTGCGATTGTGATGGGAAAAACAGCAACATCTGAATTAGCTTTTTTAGGTCCCCCAAAAACTACAAATCCTCATGATTATTCTAGAACTCCAGGTGGATCATCTAGTGGATCTGCTGCAGCAGTAGCTTCTTTTATGGCTCCGCTTGCAATTGGTTCTCAAACAGGAGGTTCGGTTATAAGACCTGCATCTTATTGTGGAGTTGTTGGTTATAAGCCCAGTTATGGATTAATAAGTAGAAATGGAGTTCTTAAAACATCTGAAAAATTAGATCACATTGGTGTTTTTGGAAGATCGGTAGAAGATGTTGCTCTTCTTGCTAAAACTTTAATCAAAAAAGATAATTATGATACAGCAACAGTTCATTACTCTAGTGATGAAATGTTAGTAGAAACAAAAAAAGGACCTTTGTTTGATCCTAAATTTATTTTTTACAAAACTGATCATTGGAAGCTTCTTGGAAAAAAATCAAGAGAAGCATTTGAATACTTTATAAAATCATTCAAAAATAATATCGAAGTTTTTGATACACCTTCGTACTTTAAAGATATTCATAAATACCATCAAATAATTCATGAGACAGATTTAGCTAATAATTTTTCACTCTATTATAAAAAATATAAGAAAAAATTATCTAAGTATATGCAAGATGCAATTTCAAAAGGTAACAAACATTCCGCAAAAGAATATGCAGAAGCTATAGATTTTATGAAAAGAAGTTATGAATCTTACAAGGAAGTTTTTGAGGATTATCATGGAGTTTTATCCCCATCTAGTCCCGGAGTAGCACTGAAAGGTTTAAAAAGCACAGGAACGGCAGAATTTAATAAAGTATGGTCTTATTTAGGTACACCTTGTATATCATTACCTATACTTCAAGGTGAAAACAATTTACCTTTAGGTGTTCAATTAATTGGTGCAAAATATGATGATCAAAGATTTTTAGGTGTTGCTAATTGGTTAGAAAAGGAATGTAATAATTAAATGCAAAAATTTACAACATTTTTAGGTTCTCTTCTTGCAATTGCTTTTTTAGTAGGGCTTGCAACAACGTTGACTAGATCATCGATGATTGGATTTTTTGATGTTCTTCCTGTTTATATTTTGATGGGTGGAGCAATCTTTATGATGGTTTACGAAGCGTTTTTCGATAAAAAATAATTTTTCTTAATATACAATTGTCTAATCAAAATAAAAATTTATTAGCTTTATCTCTTTTATTTATTCAACCAATATTTATGGCATCTAATTTAATTGTTGCTAGAGGTGGTGTTGAGTTTGTGCCCCCAATTTCATTGGCTTTTTGGAGGTGGACGTTTGTATTTTTACTTCTTTTACCTTTCACATATTCATCATTAAAAAAAAATTTCAAAGTTGTTAAAAACGAATACTCAAAATTATTTTTTCTAGGAGCAATGGGATGTGGAGTTTGTGGGGCTTTTCCTTTTTTAGCAGGTAAAACGACAACTGTTACAAATATGGGAATTATTTATACCTCATCTCCTATTTTTATAATTATAATTTCTGCAATATTTTTTAAAGAGAAAATTAATTTATTAAAAATTATTGGTTTGATTTCGTGTTTAGTTGGAGTTTTAGCAATTATTATTAAAGGAGATTTAAATTTACTTTTAAATTTAAATTTCACCATTGGAGATTTATGGATGTTGGCAGCTGCGATCGGCTGGGCCTTATATTCGATTTATTTATTTTACTGGAAATCTCAATTATCGATTTTTACTAGATTTTCTATGATATCTTTTTTTGGTGCAGTAAGTTTATTTCCATTTTATTTGGCAGAAGAAATTTATTTTGAACAAACTATATTTAATTCTGATTTTTTATTGTGGACTATATTTGCAGCCGTTTCACCAGGAATTATAGCATTTACTTTATATACTAAAGCTCAAGAAAGCTTAGGAGCTTCACTTACTGGTTTTACTTTGTATGTATTTACTATCTATGCAGCAATTTACGGATTTATATTGTTTGATGAAAATTTAGAAACATTTCATTATATTGGTACTATACTTGTTTTTATTGGAGTTTACTTAGCAAAGAAAAATTATGATACCAAAACCTAGGAAATTAATTTTGCAAATTATATTTTGGATCTTAGTTATATATTTTATTTTACTAGCTTATCTTTTTATATTTCAAAGAAATCTAATGTATCATCCTCAGGAAAATAATTATTCAGGAGATAAAATAGAAGTAGAAATAGAAAAAGTTCAAATTCAAACAGCAGATAACATTAGCCTTTTAGGATGGTTTCATAAAAAAGATTTGAAAAAATTTAAGACCGTTGTTTATTTTCATGGAAATGCAGGAAGCCTAGAAAATAGAATTCATAAATTAAATCATTTTAAAAATATGGATGTAAATTTTTTAATTATCGCTTGGCGTGGATTTAGTGGAAATTTAGGAAAACCATCTGAAAATGCTTTATATGAAGATGGAAAAAGCGCAATTAACTGGCTTAAAAATAAAGGTTTGAGTGACAGTGATTTAATAATTTATGGAGAGTCGCTTGGCACAGGAATTGCAACTGAGGTTTCTCAAAATAAAAAATATGCTGGTTTAATTTTAGAAACACCTTTCACTTCAATGATTGCTGCAGCTAAGAATTTTTATCCATACATTCCTGTCTCTCTAATATTGAAAGATAAATATAAAAATGATGAAAAAATAAAAAATATTAATATTCCAGTTTTAGTTATGCATGGCGAAAAAGATCAAATTGTACCTTTTTCAATGGGAAAGAAGATGTTTGATTTAGCAAATGATCCAAAGTCATCTTATTTTACCAAACATGACGATCATATGATGGAATTTGATAATAATATGGTTTTCCAACTAAGTTCATTTATAAAAAGTTTAAATTAAGCCACAATCAAAACAATTTTATTCCAAAAATTCTAACTAATTTCTAATCATGAAGAAATTATTCATTTATATTTTTTTGACTTTTCTTATTTCAGGAACTTCTTTTTCTAAAGAAAATTTGTCTTCAATTGAAAATTTATTTTTTATTGATCAAATGAACTCGCATGATGAAAATTTTGCTTTGTATTTTAAACCAAGAGAAAAGGCTATATTAGCAAAAGGGGAAGTAAGTAATTACATCAATGATTACCCTAAAGATCTCTATATATATGATTATAAAACAGAAGTATCATCACCATTGATTTCTTATGAATGGTTTCCAAGAAAAGCAAAAAATTTTTTAAAGGAATATAATTTTCCAGTTTTTCCAGATGATTTTGCTTATTATCTATTAAAGGATAACAAAACATTGGTAATGATTAGTGCTGTTAAAAGTTTAAAAGTAAATTTCAAATACGATATTCTTGAAAAGAAATTAGATTTATATCCAACTAATGGAAAGTTTGATTTCATTATTTCCTCTATTGCAAAGGACTGCGGACACTACAAATTTAAGGACAATTATAGATGTAGTTTCTATAAACCTTTAATATCTAGTAATTTAATTAAGTAATTTGTGTAAAGGCATCAGCAAATTTTTCAGCTTCAAAAATTTGCAGATCATCTTCCTTTTCACCTAAACCAAGTGCAATAATTGGTATTTTATACTTTTTGGCTACAGCCAGAAGTATTCCTCCCTTAGCTGTTCCATCTAATTTTGTCATCACTAAGCCAGTAATTGGGATAATTTTATTAAATTCTTCAACTTGATTTAAAACGTTTTGGCCTGAAGTTGCGTCTAAAACTAAAATCACATCATGAGGTGCACTTTCATCTATTTTTTTTGTAACGTTTGCTATTTTTTTATATTCTTCCATTAGGTTTTTTTTATTTTGCAGTCTTCCAGCAGTATCAATTAAAACTTGATTAAAATTGTTTGATATAGAAGTTTCTATTGCCTTATAGGCTACAGATGCAGGATCAGATCCTTGTGAAGATTTTGTAATTTCAACATTAGTTTTTTTTGCCCAATTTTCTAATTGCTCTATAGCAGCAGCTCTAAAGGTATCTGATGCTGCCAACATAACCTTATTTCCATTTTCTTTTAATATTTTACTGATTTTGCCAATAGTTGTTGTTTTGCCAACACCGTTAACTCCGGATACTAAAATGGCATTAAGTTTTTCTTTATTTTTAAAAAATTCATTGTTTTCTAAAGGTTTCATAACTGAGATAATGTAGTCTTTAAGAATATTATTTATCTCAGCAGTTAAATCTTTGTTTGGATCTATTTTTGTTTTTGAGATTATCTCTCTAATTTCTGAAGCAGAAGCTACACCAACGTCTGATTGAATTAAATAATCTTCAATTCTGTCTAAAGTTTTGTCATCAATTTCTTTTTTGACAACTATATCTCTTAGGCCCGATGTAAAAGCTGAAGCACTTTTTTTAAATCCTGATTTAAATTTTTCGAAAATTCCCATTAAATTTCTATATCGATTTCTTTTATATCAGAAACAGGACCTTTCATGTGGATACTATTTTTTTCATCTATAGATATCGTCAATCTTCCAGTAGAAAATTCGATGTTAACTTTATCGCTAGCAAGTCCAGCCTGCTTAGCAGCAAAGGCAGTAGCACAAGCTGCAGTTCCACATGCTTTTGTCAAACCAGCTCCTCTTTCCCAAACTTTTACCTTTATTAACTCTTTATTTATTATTGTAGCTATTGTGACATTACATTTTTTTGGAAACAGTTTGTGGTTTTCTATTTCTGGGCCAATTTTTTCTATATCGAATTGTTCGTTGTCTTTTACAAAAAAAATTATATGAGGATTTCCCACATTAACAGCCGTTCCTCCAAAAAATTCATTATTATTTGAATCAACAATTTTAATATTTAAGTTTTTAGTTTCTAATTCTTCAGATAATGGAATTTCATTCCATTTAGTTCTGCCCAAACCAATTTCAGTAGATACTAATTTTTCTCCTAAAATATGAGATTTTAAATGGCCAGATAAAGTTGTTAATATAATCGTGTCTTTATTTTTTTCTTTTCCTAATAACTCAGCCACACACCTTGTACCATTTCCACATGCACCAGAAACCCCACCATCAGAGTTAAAAAATTCTATTGAAGCATCGTATTCTTGGTCTTTATTAATTAATATAAGTTGGTCGCATCCTATAAAGTTTCTGTCACAAATTTTAATTATTTGGTCTTTGGTAAGATTTGTAACTTTTTCTCTATTATCAATAATTACAAAATCATTGCCTAAACCGTCCATTTTAAATGCTTTAATATTCATAATTAGATATTTAACTTATTTATTGACTTTTTGAACCTCTATTATAGGTTGTTGCCGTTTCCGCAAAAACATTAACTTTGCGGTGTCTTTGGAAACAAAGAGATCGACACTAGTCAGCGAGAGTTCGCCCACTAGTGCGTTACTGCTATGCGTAACAAAAAAATATATGTTTGAAAATTTAACAAATAAATTTGAAGAAATTTTTTCTTCTTTAAAAAAAGCACCCTCTCTGAATGAAGCTCAGGTAGATGAGGGCTTGAGAAGTATTAGGCAAGCATTGCTTGAGGCAGATGTTTCTTTAGATGTTGCAAAAGAATTTGTTGAAAACGTAAAACCTAAAGCTTTAGGACAAGAAATCATAAGATCAACCTCTCCTGGAGACATGGTTGTAAAAATTGTCTACGATGAGCTAGTAAACTTATTAGGTTCTAGCAATGCAGATATAAATTTAAATGCTGTACCACCAGTTCCTATGATGATGGTTGGTTTGCAGGGTTCGGGTAAGACAACTTCTACTGCAAAATTAGCTAAATATTTAGAAGATAACAAAAAGAAAAAAGTGATGATGGTCAGTTTGGATATTTATAGGCCAGCAGCACAAGAACAGCTTAGATCTTTAGGTGAACAGAATAATATTTTGACACTTCCAATTATTGAAGGTCAACAACCAACTGATATTTGCCAAAGAGCAATGAGTGCAGCAAATCTAAATGGAGCAGATATAATTTTGTTTGATACAGCTGGTAGAACTCAAATTGATTTACAAATGATGAGCGAAATCAAACAAATTGAGAGCATAATTAATCCAGCAGAAACTTTTTTAGTAGCGGACTCTCTTACAGGTCAAGTTGCTGCCTCAGTTGCAAAAGAGTTCAAAAACACAGTTAACTTATCTGGAATAATATTAACTAGAGCTGACGGTGATGCAAGAGGTGGAGCTGCCGTGAGTATGAAATATGTATCAAATGTTCCAATAAAATTTTTGGGTATAGGGGAAAAAATAGAAAATTTTGAGGTATTTCATCCAGATAGAATAGCAAATAGAATTTTAGGAATGGGGGACATTGTTTCTCTTGTAGAAAAAGCTGCTCAAGATTTAGGTGAAGAGAACATTAAAAAAGCTGAAGAAAATTTAAAAAAGGGTCAATTCTCTATGGAAGATTACCTTTCTCAATTAAGACAAATGAAAAAAATGGGAGGCATTGAGGGAATCATGTCTTTTATGCCGGGAGTATCTAAAATTAAATCTCAGATGGATTCAGCAGGGATTGACGAAAGTATTATAACAAAAAACGAAGCTATTATTTTATCAATGACAAAAAAAGAGAGACAAAATCCAAAAGTAATTGATGGTTCAAGAAAAAAAAGAATTGCTAATGGCTCTGGCACAGATCCAGCCACTATCAATAAATTGCTTAAGCAATTTAAAATGATGTCTGAAATGATGAAAAAGATGTCAAAAGGAAATCTGAAAGGTATGTCTGATCAAGGGATACCACCAGAGCTATTTAATAAACTAAAATAATAAAATAAGGAGAACAAATGTTAAAACTTAGATTATCAAGGGGAGGCTCTAAAAAGAGACCAGTTTACAAAGTTGTTGTAGCTGATAGTCGTTTCCCAAGAGATGGAAGATTTATAGAAAAAGTTGGTTTTTTTAACCCACTACTTCCTAAAGATAAAAAAGAAAGAGTAGGTCTTGAAGCTGAAAGAATTAAATATTGGCTAGGTCAAGGCGCTAAACCAACAACAAGAGTTGCAAGAATTTTAGGTGAAAATGATTTAATCCCTATGCCAGCAGCTGGAAATAATCCAAATAAAGCTGTTCCTAAAAAAGAAAGAAATAAAAAAGAGGAAGATGGTGCAGAAGCCCCTAAAGCTCCAGCAGCAGAAGCAGCTCCAGCAGCAGAAGCAGCTCCAGCAGCAGAAGCAGCTCCAGCAGCAGAAGCTCCAAAAGAAGAAGCTCCAGCTGAGGAAAAAAAATAAACTGAGGACAGTATATGTGGCAAGCTCAAGTGTTTACACTTTATCCAGATATTTTTCCTGGTCCTTTGTCTAAAGGTCTATATGGAAAAGCAATGTCTAAAAATATTTGGAATTTAAAAGTAGTAAACATTAGAGATGCTGCTGATGATAAACACAAAACTGTAGATGATACTCCTTATGGAGGTGGTTCAGGTATGTTGATGAAAGCTGATGTATTAGCAAAATCATTAGATCAAAATAAAAATGAGGGAGAAAAAATATTATATTTATCTCCAAAAGGAAAAAAATTTGATCAAAATTACGCTAAAGAACTATCAAAGGAAAAATCGGTTTCGATAATTTGTGGACACTTCGAAGGAGTTGATGAAAGAGTGTTAACCACGAGAAATATAGAAGAAGTTAGTATTGGAGACTTTATTTTATCAGGAGGAGAGTCAGCAGCATTTGTGGTGATTGATAGTATTTTGAGACTTTTACCCGGTGTTCTGGGAAATGAGAATTCTACGGTAAACGAAAGTTTTGAAAATGGATTATTAGAGTATCCTCAGTTCACAAAACCTCAAATTTGGGAGGAAAAAGCGGTTCCAGAAGTACTTTTGTCAGGAGATCACAGTAAAATTAAACACTGGCGTTTATCTCAATCTGAGGCTATAACACGCGTCCGAAGACCAGATTTATGGGAAAAATATAAGAAGAATTAATTTGATAAATATAACTATGAAAACAATTGAAGAGATAAATCAACATAACGTTAAAAAAATACTTTCAGAAAAAAAGATACCTGAATTCTACCCTGGAGATGTAGTTAAAGTAGGTGTTAGAATTACAGAAGGAAAAAAAGAGAGAATTCAATATTTTGAAGGCGTTTGTATTGCAAAAAAAAGCAGAGATTTAAACTCGTCTTTCACAGTTAGAAAAATTTCTTTTGGTGAAGGTGTTGAAAGAACATTTCCACTTTATGGAACTCTAATTGACTCAATTAAAGTTATTAGATCAGGAAAAGTAAGAAGAGCAAAATTATATTATCTAAGAGATAGAACAGGTAAATCAGCAAGGATTGCAGAAAAAATTAGAAAAAAAATTGGTATTGATGTTGATGCAAAACCTGAAACAGTTACTGAAGAAAATGTAGCACCACCAACAGAAGCTCCAAAGGAAGAGGCTCCTAAAGTAGAAGCAGCATCAGCTGCAGAAGCTCCAAAAGAAGAAGCCCCTAAGACAGAGGAAGCTACTGCCGAACAATCAACAGAAAGTACTTCAGAAAAAAAATAATTTTTTTTTCAATGTCCACTACTCTTTACGATAAAATTTGGAATGATCATTTAGTAGATCAGCAAGAAGATGGAACAGCTTTATTGTTTGTCGATAGACACTTAATTCATGAAGTTACTAGTCCACAAGCTTTTGAAGGTTTAAGAAATTCAAATAGAAAAGTTCGTCATCCTAATTTAACTTTAGCTGTTGCTGACCATAATGTTCCAACGACAGATAGAACTAAAGGGATATCAGACCAGGAATCGAAAATACAAGTTGATACATTAGAATCAAATTGTAAGGAATTTGGTGTGCAGCTTTTTGGTATGGATGATAAACGACAAGGAATTGTTCATATTATTGGACCAGAACAAGGCTTCACTCAACCAGGAACAGTTATTGTATGTGGAGATAGTCATACTGCAACTCATGGAGCTTTTGGATCATTAGCTTTTGGTATTGGAACATCTGAAGTTGAACATGTTTTAGCAACGCAAACACTCGTTCAAAAGAAAGCAAAAAATTTTAGAATTAATGTTAATGGAACACTTCCATTAGGAGTAACATCTAAAGATGTAATACTTCAAATCATCGGAAAGATTGGTACTGCAGGAGGAACAGGTTGTGTAGTTGAATATGCTGGAGATTTAATAAGATCTTTGAGTGTTGAACAGAGAATGACTATTTGCAATATGACCATTGAGGGTGGTGCAAGAGCTGGATTAATTGCTCCAGATGAAAAAATATTTGAATATTTAAAAGGTAAACCCATGTCTCCAAAAGGAGAAAATTGGGAAAAGGCACTTGAATACTGGAATAGTTTAAAAACAGATGCTGATGCAAGTTTTGATAAAGAAATAAATCTTAATGCAAATGATATTTTACCAATGATTACTTGGGGGACTTCACCTCAAGATGTAATTACAATCGATGGAAAAGTACCAAATCCTCAAAATGAAAAAGATGAGGATAAAAAGAACTCAATTGAAAGAGCATTAAAATATATGGGACTAACACCTGATATGGCAGCAACTGATATCAAGATAGATAAAGTTTTTATTGGAAGCTGTACAAATGGAAGAATTGAAGATTTAAGAGAAGCTGCCAAAATCTTAAAGGACAAAAAAATATCATCTCATGTAAATGCCATTGTAGTTCCCGGATCAGGATTAGTTAAAGAACAAGCTGAGCAAGAAGGTTTAGATAAAATATTTGTAAATTCGGGATTTGAATGGAGAGAGCCAGGCTGTTCTATGTGTTTAGCAATGAATGCAGATAAATTAAAACCAGAGGAAAGATGTGCATCTACTTCAAACAGAAACTTTGAAGGAAGACAGGGAAGAGGCGGCAGAACCCATCTAGTAAGCCCTGGGATGGCAGCTGCAGCTGCAATCTCTGGTAATTTAGATGATGTAAGAAAGTATCAAAATTAAATGCAAAAATTTAATACATTAAAAAGTATTCCAGCTTATTTACCAATCGTAAATATCGACACAGATATGATTATTCCTAAGCAATTTTTAAAAACAATAAAAAGAACTGGACTTGGAAAAAATTTGTTTTTTGAAATGAGATATGACGATAATGGAAAAGAAATTAATGATTTTGTATTAAATCAGGAACCATTTAATAACTCAAAAATTTTAATTGCAGGAAACAATTTTGGATGTGGTTCATCAAGAGAGCATGCCCCATGGGCATTGTTAGATTTTGGAATTACTTGTGTAATTAGTTCAAGTTATGCTGATATTTTTTATAGTAATTGTTTTAAAAATGGAATTTTACCAATAATTCTCGAAGAAGAAAAAATAAAAGAACTTTCTGAATACGCAAATAGAAAAGAGGAAATTTCTGTAGACTTAAATGATCAAAAAATTATTTATGGAAACAATGAAATTAAATTTGAAATAGATCCATTTAAGAAAAAATGTTTGCTAGAAGGATTAGATGACATTGCTCTTTCTTTAAAAAAATCTGACAAAATTGAAAATTTTGAAAATCAATTAAAAGATAAAAAACCTTGGATTTTTAATGATTAAAGTTAAAAAAAGAAAAATTCTATTATTACCAGGAGATGGTATTGGACCTGAAGTAATTGGAGAAGTTAAAAAAATAATTAACTGGTTCAATGATAAAAAATCCTTAGACTTTGAAATAGATGAAGATCTTGCTGGTGGATGTTCTTACGATAAACACGGTACACCAATAACAGATGAAGTTTTTTATAAAGCTTTAGAGAGTGAAGTAGTTATGCTTGGTGCAGTGGGTGGACCCAAGTGGGATAATATTGAGTTTTCAAAAAAACCTGAGAGAGCTTTATTAAAATTAAGAAAAGAATTAAAATTATTTGCAAATTTGAGACCTGCAATATGTTTTGAACAATTAGTTGGCGCATCAACACTTAAACCAGAGGTGGTTTCTGGTTTAGATATAATGATTGTAAGAGAATTAACAGGTGGAATTTATTTTGGTGAACCAAGAGGTATTAAACCAATAGAAAATGGTGAAAGAAAAGGAATAAACACTCATACTTATACTACTAGTGAAATTACTAGAGTTGCAAGAGTTGCTTTTGATCTTGCTAGAAAAAGATCAAACAAAGTTACCTCTTGTGAGAAATCTAATGTAATGGAAGCTGGACAACTATGGAAAGAAGAAGTTCAGGAACTTCATGAAAAAGAATACAAAGATGTTGAGCTAAGCCATATGCTTGCAGATAACTGTGCAATGCAATTACTTAGAAATCCAAAACAATTTGACGTAATTGTTACTGATAATTTATTTGGTGATATGCTTTCAGATCAAGCTTCAATGTTAACAGGATCTTTAGGATTATTACCTTCTGCATCTTTAGGTGCAAAAAATAAAGATGGTGAAATGAGAGCAATGTATGAACCCATACATGGTTCAGCTCCTGATATTGCAGGAAAAGGGCTAGCAAATCCAATAGCAACAGTATTAAGTTTTGCAATGGCTTTAAGATATTCTTTAGATCTTGATAATGAAGCTGATGCTTTAGAAAATGCAGTACAAGCTGTGTTAAATGATGGTCTAAGAACGAAAGATATCCTTTCTGAGGGTATGAAAGAAGTATCTACTTCGCAAATGGGCGACGCGATAATTTCAAAATTGCAATAAACCTCTAAGTATTCTAAGCTTTTCAAATGCCAAGTTATTCTGCACCTGTAAAAGATATGATGTTTCTCTATGAAAAATTAAGAGATAATAAAAATTATAATGATCTTGAAAGATATAATGAAGTTAGCTCAGATTTGGTTAAAGATATTTTAGAAGAAGCAGCTAAAATCAATCAAAATTTAATTTTACCACTTGCTAAAGCAGGCGATGAAAATCCAGCAGTTCTAGAAAATGGTGTAGTTAGAACACCACCAGGATACAAAGAAGCTTATCAGAAATATATTGAGGATGGATGGACTTCATTGTCATGTGATCCAAAATATGGTGGTCAAGGAATGCCAAAAACAGTAAGTGCTTTTTTTGACGAAATGCTGTCCTCTGCGAGTTTATCTTTTAAACTTTATAGTGAATTAAGTATTGGAGCATACAATTGTATTAATCATCACGCTACTGATGAAATAAAAGATAAATATTTACCTAAAATTGTAGAAGGTAAATGGAGTGGCACGATGTGCTTAACAGAACCTGTTTGTGGTACCGATTTAGGTTTACTTAAAACAAAAGCAGTTAGTCAATCTGATGGAACTTATAAAATAACTGGCCAAAAAATTTTTATCACATCAGGTGATCATGACTTAACAGAAAATATTGTCCATTTAGTCTTAGCAAGATCTACCGACTCTCCTCCTGGAACAAAAGGAATAAGTTTATTTTTAGTACCCAAGTTTTTAGTAAATCAAGATGGATCGGTTGGACAAAGAAATGGTATTTCAACAGGATCTATTGAAACAAAAATGGGAATTAAAGGTTCGGCAACTTGTGTCTTAAACTTTGATGATGCAACAGGATACATGATTGGTCCTAAGGACAAAGGTTTAAATGCAATGTTTACCATGATGAATCTTGAGAGAATTGTAGTCGGTATTCAGGGATTGGGTATTTCAGAAATTGCTTACCAAAATTCACTTGCTTATGCAAAAGAGAGAAAACAAGGAAAAACTAATAATTCTAAATCTACAAATGGTGCAGATTTTATTATTGACCATGCAGACATAAGAAGAACTTTATTAAACATGAAATCAATAATTGAGGGAGAAAGAGCTTTATGCTTTTGGTTGTCTCAACAAACTGAAGTTAGTCTTCATCATCCAGATGAAAAAATTAAACAGGAAGCTTCTGATTATGTTTCTTTGATGACACCTGTAGTGAAATCTTTATTTACTGATTTAGCTATGGAGATTACGAGTGATGCCATGCAGATTCATGGAGGGTACGGTTATACCAAAGACCAAGGTATTGAACAGTTATATAGAGATAATAGAATTACACCGATATATGAAGGAACCAATTCAGTTCAAGCTGCTGATTTAGTATTTAGAAAATTAATAAATAGAAATGGTGATGTAATTTCTAAATTTTTAGAAATGATAAAATCTGAATGTGAAAACAAACATGAAAAAGTAAAATCTTTTACAAAAGATCTTACATATTATCTTGATATTTTATCAAAATTCACTGGTTGGATTGTAGACAAAAGTAAAATAGAAAAAGATGATGTTTCTGCAGCTGCAAATGACTATTTAAAAACACTTGGTTATATTTCGATTGCTTTTTCATGGATAAAAATCTTAGAAATCAGTTTTAAAGATTATGAGGAAAATAAAGAGTTTTATTCAGATAAAATTAATACAGCCACATTCTACTTTGAAAAAGTGTTACCAAGAGCAGAATATCATTATAAATCTGCAGTTTCAGGTAGTTCAAATATAATGAAATTTAAATTTAATTAGTAATGAACCACTACGATATTAATCTAGATAAAAATAATGCAAATTATGTTCCATTAACACCACTAACATTTTTGCAAAGAGCTAAAGATGTTTATCCTGATTATGAGGCTATAGTATATGAGGATAGAAGTTATACTTGGAATGAAGTTTATAAAAGAGCAGTGAAATTTGCTAGCGCACTTTCTAAAATTGGTATTCAAAAAGGAGATACAGTATCTTTTTTAGCTTTTAATACTCCTGAAATTTTTGAGGCACACTACTCAGTTCCAATGACAGGAGCTGTTTTAAACACAATAAATATAAGATTAGATGCTAATACAATTAATTATATTTTAAATCACAGTGATGCGAAGGTATTGGTTGTAGATAGACAATTACATGTAGAAGTAAAAAAAGCTTTAAAAAATTTAAATAAAAAAATCACTGTTATAGATATTAACGACAAACATGCTGATCAATCGAAATTGGAAAAAATTGGAGATTTAGAATACGAAAGTTTTTTAAATACTGGAGATGAGAATTTTGATTGGAAAATGCCTGATGATGAATGGCAGGCAATATCTTTAAGTTATACTTCAGGTACAACTGGCAACCCTAAAGGTGTTGTTTACCATCATAGAGGCGCGTATTTAATGTCCACGGGAAGTACTGTTGCCTGGAACATGCCTAATCGTTTAAACTTTTTAACAGTTGTGCCCATGTTTCATTGTAATGGCTGGTGCTATCCATGGACAGTTCCAATGTTAAATGGAAGAACAATTTGCTTAAGAAATATTGATGTTAAGAAAATTTTTGAGCTTATTGATAAATATGACATTACTCATTTTGGAGGAGCACCAATAGTTTTAAATATGATAACTGGAGCTCCCGAAAGTGATAGAAAAAAATTAAAGCATAAAGTTTATGTCTTAACTGCTGGAGCACCTCCCCCAAGTATTATTTTTAAAAAAATGAAATCTCTTGGATTTGAAGTTATGCATGTTTACGGTCTTACAGAAACATATGGTCATGTTACACAATGTGCGTGGAATGATGGATGGAATGATTTAGATGAAGATAAACAAAATGAGATTAAAGCAAGACAAGGAGTAAGGTATCCTAATACAGAAGGAGTAACAGTTTTAGATCCAGAAACGATGAAAGAAGTTCCTAAAGATGGAAAAACTATCGGAGAGATCATGATTAGAGGAAACGTAGTAATGAAAGGTTACTTTAAAGACAAAGAAGCTACCAATAAAGCAATGAAAGATGGATGGTTTCATAGTGGCGACTTGGCAGTTATGTTTCCTGATGGATATGTAAAAATTCAAGATAGATCTAAGGATATTATTATCTCAGGGGGAGAAAATATTTCATCAATAGAAATTGAAAATACCTTATCTAAACATCCTTCAGTTTCAATAGCAGCAGTAGTTGCTAAACCAGATGAAAAATGGGGAGAAGTACCTTGTGCTTTCATCGAGATGGTTCAAGATAAGCCTGTTACTGAAAAAGAATTAATTGATTTTTGTAAAGAAACTTTGGCTGGATTTAAAGTTCCCAAAAAGGTCGTTTTTTGCGAACTACCTAAGACATCAACTGGAAAAATACAGAAGTTTGAACTGAGAAAAAAAGTTTAGGAATCTAATTGATATTTGAAATCGAAAATAAAAGTATTTTTGCTTCAGACAATGGCAAAGGTATAGATAAAAACAGAGACACCATTGTTTTTCTTCATGGAAGTGGCTTATCCCATATTGTTTGGTCATTAAGTGAGCAATTTTTTTCAAATAATAATTTCAATGTATTATCTATTGATTTACCAGGACATGGAAATTCTGAGGGGCCATGTTTAAAAACTATTGAGGAAATAGCAGAATGGTTGGAACTTGTATTTGATGCCTTAGATCTTCAAAATTTAATTTTAGTTGGTCATTCACAAGGATGTTTAGAAATACTTGAGTATTCCCATAGATACAAAGATAGACTAAAAAAAATAGTCTTTGTAGGTGGATCTAACAAAATGCCTGTTCATCCTGATTTGATTGAACTTGCGGAAAATGGAGATTCTGATGCAGTAAAGTTAATGATGAAGTGGGGATATGAAGGCTCAAAAAAATTTATAGGTGGAAATCCAGTTGAAAGAATTATTCAATCTCCAAAAGATATTAGTGAAATACTTGCTGTAGATCTTATAGCCTGTAATAATTACAAAAATGGCTCAACCGCAGCTAGGTCAATTGAGGTTCCATCAATGTTTGTTTTTGGTTCTCTAGATAAAATGGTTAATTTAGAGTCTGGAAAAAAATTCTCTCAATTGATTAAAAATTCAACTATTCATGTAATCGAAGGATGTGGGCATATGATTATGATTGAAAAAGCATTTGAAATGCGGGACAAGGTTTTAGAATTTTTAAATAAATGAAAAATTATTCAATAGCAAAATCTAGAAGACTTAGAAGTACACCATATACTTCAAGAATAGAAAAACAAGGTGTAACAGCTTATACAATCTATAATCATATGTTGCTTCCAGCAGCGTTTGGATCTGTAGAAGATTCCTATCATCACTTAAAAGAGCATGTTCAAATTTGGGATGTCGCAGCAGAGAGGCAAGTTGAAATTTCAGGAAAAGACTCAGCTAAATTAGTTCAATTAATGACTTGTAGAGACTTATCTAAATCTAAAGATGGTAGATGTTATTATTGTCCTATTATAGATGACCAGGGTGGATTAATTAATGATCCTGTTGTGCTGAGATTAAGTCAGGAGAAATGGTGGATATCTATTGCAGACTCTGATGTAATTTTATTTGCAAAAGGATTAGCAATTGGAAATAAATTTGATGTGAAAATCTTTGAACCAAATGTAGACATCATGGCTGTTCAAGGTCCAAAATCATTTAAGTTAATGGAAAAAGTATTTGGCGAAAAAATAACTAAATTGAAATTTTTTGGATTTGATTATTTTAATTTTGAAGGAGTTGACCATTTAATTGCACAATCAGGTTGGTCTAAGCAAGGTGGTTATGAAATTTATGTTCAAAATACTGTGTCTGGTCAAAAGTTATATGATCATTTATTTGAAGCTGGTAAAGAATTTAATGTTAAGCCTGGATGCCCTAATTTAATAGAGAGAATTGAAAGTGCTCTATTATCATTTGGAAACGATATGGATAACAATGATAACCCGTTTGAGTGTGGTTTTGATAAGTATGTTAACTTAGATAGTGATGCAAAGTTTTTGGGTAAGGAAAAATTAATCAAAATAAAAGAAGAAGGAATTACTAAAAAATTGATGGGTATAAAAATTGATATTAATGAAATCAGTGTAACAGGTTCTCTAGATTTGACAGATGAAAACAACAACCTAATTGGAGAATTAAGATCTGCTTGCTATTCACCTCACTTCAAAAAAGTAATTGGTATAGCTATGATGCAAAAAGGATACTGGAATCCTGAGCAAAATGTAAAAGTTGTTGTAAATGGACATAATTGCGCTGGAAAAGTTTGCGATTTACCTTTCATTTAGTATAACAACCCCATCATGAATATAGCTATAGTCGGAGCCACGGGCAATGTTGGAAGAAAAATACTAGAAGTACTTGAGAGGAAAAATTTGCCTATTTCAGAAATTTTTTTAGTTGCATCTGAAAGAAGTGCGGGTTCAAAAATTAATTTTAAAGGAAAAGACATAGAAGTTGAAAATTTAGAGACTTTTGATTTTTCAAAAGCAAAAATTACTTTTTTTGCAGCAGGTGGAAAAATTTCAGAAGCTTATGCCTCAAAAGCAGCAAGCGAGAGCATTGTAATAGATAATTCTAGTTTTTATAGAATGGACCCCGATGTTCCTTTAATTGTACCTCAAGTAAATGCGGATGACTTAAAAAATATAAAAAAAAATATTATTGCTAATCCTAATTGCTCAACTGCACAATTAGTCTTACCATTAAAACCAATCCATGATTTATTTAAAATAAAAAGAGTAGTTGTAGCTACATATCAATCAGTATCTGGTGGTGGTAAAGCACCAATGGATGAATTAGTAGAACAGACTAAGTTAGCACTAGAAAACAAAGCAATTGAATCAAAAAATTTTACAAAACAAATTTCATTTAATTTAATTCCACATATTGATGTATTTGCTGATGACGGATACACAAAAGAGGAATTAAAAATGACCAATGAGACTAAAAAAATTCTAGATCAAAATATTGAATTATCAGCAACTTGTGTAAGAGTACCAGTTTTAGTTTCTCATTCTGAAGCAGTAAATTTAGAATTAGAAAAAGAATTTACAATTGACCAAATTAAAGAATGTCTTGAGAAAATGGAAGGCTGTAAAGTTATTGATGAGAGACAAGATGGTGGATATTCAACACCACTTGAAGCGGCTGGAAAAGATGAGACATTCATTTCAAGAATTAGAGAAGATAAGACTAAAAAGAATTGCTTAAATATGTGGATTGTCTCAGATAATTTACTTAGAGGTGCAGCTTTAAATGCAGTTGAAATTGCCGAAACATTAATAAAAAATAATTTTTATGGAAAGTAAAAGACCTCTTTCTCCTCATATACAAATTTATAGATGGCACATATCCTCACTAGTATCTATTTCTCATAGAATAACTGGAATAATAAATATCTTAGCAATAACTTTAGTTTGCGTCTGGGTTTCTTGGCTAATTTTAGGAGAACCAAAATATGATTTGATAAACTTTTTTTTTAATTCATTTCTTGGAAAATTTGTTGCAATAGGGTTAACGTGGTCTTTTAGTTTTCAGATACTTAGTGAAATCCGACATATAATAATGGATATGGGTTATGGCTATGAACTGAAGACTACTCGTATAACAGGTTTGATGGTGATCTTTGGTTCATTGATTTTAACTATTTTATTTTACTTTATTGGAAAAAACTTTTTTTAATATGAATTTAGCTACCAAAAAATGGATGTTTTTAAAATTATCATCAATAATTTTAGTCCCTTTAATGTTTTGGTTTATAATTAATTTCATATCAGTTTATGATGGAGATTATTCTGAAGTAGTTAGTTTTTTTTCAAACAAAACAAATAAGTTTTTATTTAGTATATTTTTAATTTTTGCTTATTTTTTTTCTGCACTAAGTATTAGTGAGGTTTTTGAGGACTATATTTCTAATGAAAAAACCAAATATGTCGCAAACAGACTTCTCTATATTTCTGCTATAATCATCCCATTATTAACAATAATAATTTTACTTAATCTAAAATAATGAGCGCTTATAATATTATAGATCATGAATATGATGTAGTTGTCTTAGGAGCTGGTGGATCTGGCTTGAGAGCCGCTGTTGGATTAAGCGAAGCTGGATTGAAAACAGCCTGTATTTCAAAAGTATTTCCAACTAGAAGCCACACATCTGCTGCACAAGGAGGCATCTCAGCTGCACTTGGTAACATGGGAGAAGATGACTGGAGATGGCACATGTATGATACAGTTAAAGGTGCAGATTGGTTAGGAGATCAAGATAGTATTGAATATTTATGTAAAGAAGCTCCAAAAGCAGTTTTAGAGCTAGAAAAATATGGAGTTCCATTTAGCAGAACTGAAGAAGGAAAAATATATCAAAGACCTTTTGGTGGAATGACAAAAAATTATGGAAATGGAATTGTGCAAAGAACATGCGCTGCTGCAGATAGAACTGGTCATGCAATTCTTCATACGCTTTATGGACAAGCCTTAAAACATAACACTGAGTTTTTTATAGAATATTTTGCATTAGATCTCTTAATGAAAGATGGAGCGTGCAAGGGATTAATTGCGTGGAATTTAAACGATGGAACAATACATAGATTTAGAGCACACACTGTAATAATAGCCACAGGTGGATATGGGAAAGTCTATTATTCAGCTACATCTGCGCATACTTGCACTGGAGATGGAAATGCAATGGTATTAAGAGCTGGATTGCCTCTTCAAGATATGGAGTTTGTTCAATTTCATCCAACAGGAATTTATGGTCATGGCACGTTAATAACAGAAGGTGCTAGAGGTGAAGGTGGTTATCTAACTAACTCTAAGGGCGAAAGATTTATGGAAAGATATGCTCCAAATGCAAAAGATTTAGCATCAAGAGATGTTGTTAGTAGATCAATGTCTATTGAAATAAATGAAGGAAGAGGAGTTGGAAAAGATCAAGATCATGTTCATTTAAACTTAAGTCATTTAGATAAAGATATTATTGAAAGTAGACTTCCAGGAATTACTGATGCTGCAAGATTATTTGCAAATGTAGATGTAACTAAAGAGCCTATACCTGTTGTTCCAACAGTTCATTATAATATGGGTGGTATTCCAACAAATTACAAAGCAGAAGTTTTAACTGTTAATGGTTCAGAAAAAACTGTTCCAGGTCTGATGGCTATAGGAGAAGCAGCATGTGTATCTGTTCATGGTGCGAATAGACTTGGCTCTAATTCATTAATTGATTTAGTAGTGTTCGGAAGAGCAGCAGCAAAAAGAGCAGCAGAATTGGTTAAACCTGGAACTCCTCATGAAGAGTTACCTGAGTCTGAGACACAAAAATGTTTAGATAGATTTGATAAGTTAAGAAATGCAGATGGAAATAATAGTACCGCAGAACTTAGACTTTCAATGCAAAAAACAATGCAATCTAAATGTGCAGTATTTAGAACAGAAAAAAATTTAAAAGAAGGCGTTGATGATATTAGAAAAACTTATGATGGAATGGACTCTATTTCTGTTAAAGATAGATCTTTAGTATTTAATACTGATTTAGTTGAAACTTTAGAATTTGATAATTTAATTAGACAAGCAGTAACAACAGTAGAATCTGCTTATCACAGAAAAGAAAGCAGAGGAGCTCATGCCAGAGATGATTATCCAAAAAGAGATGATGATAAATTTATGCAACACACTCTTGCTTGGTGTGATGGAAAAAATACAAAAATTAGTTATAGACCAGTCCACAAGTCAACTTTGACAAATGATGTTCAATATTTTCCACCACAAGAGCGGGTATACTAATGGTACAATTGAATTTACCAAAAAATTCTGAAGTCAAAAAAGGTAAATATTTTAAAGATAAAACAGGCTCTAAAAATCTTAGAAGAGTAAATGTTTATAGATGGGACCCTTCTACTGAAGAAAATCCAAGAATTGATACTTATGAAGTTGATATGGATAATTGTCCTTCAAAAGTTTTAGATATTTTAAATAAAATTAAAAACGAAATTGACCCAACATTAGCTTATAGAAGATCTTGTGCTCATGGAGTTTGCGGTTCTTGTGCTATGAACATGGGTGGCAAAAATGGTTTAGCGTGCACAACTCCACATTCGGAAATTGATGGAGATATAGACATATATCCGCTACCGCACTTGAAAGTTAAAAGAGATTTAATTGGAGATTTGGATGGTTTGTATAAACAGTATCAATCTATTGAACCTTGGTTAAAAAATAATTCAAAAAAAGAAACAACAGAAATTTATCAATCTCAAGAAGATAGAGCAAAACTTGATGGCGCTTATGAATGTATTATGTGTGCATGTTGTTCAACATCTTGCCCAAGTTATTGGTGGAATGGAGATAAATACTTAGGTCCAGCAGTCCTTCTACAAGCTTACAGATGGATCGTTGATAGTAGAGATGAAGAAAGAAAAGCAAGATTAAAAAAAGTTGCTGATGAATTAAAACTTTACAGATGTCATACTATTTTAAATTGTACAAATGCTTGTCCCAAAGGCCTAAATCCAGCAAAAGCAATTGCAGAAATTAAAAAAATGTTAGCTACGGCCAATGTTTAAATAGACTATTAAGTTTTTTTGATTTAAAAGACCGTATTCATGAAATTAATAGAGCACTTCGTTAATGGAAAAATAATTCCAGGTTCATCTGATAGAAAAGGAAAAGTATTTAATCCTGCAACTGGAGAACAAGAATCTGAGGTTAGACTTGCAAGTAAATCTGATTTAAATCAAGCTGTAGAAGCAGCTAAAAAAGCATTTGAAACTTGGTCTGCGAAACCTCCCTTACAAAGAGCAAGGATAATATTTAAATTTAAAGAATTAATAGAAAAAAACTCTGATGAGTTAACAAAGCTAATAGTATCAGAACATGGAAAAGTTTTTGAGGATGCTAGAGGATCTTTAACAAGAGGGCTTGAGGTAGTTGAGTTTGCTTGTGGAATTCCTCATTTGTTAAAAGGTGAATATTCAGAAAATGTTGGAACAAATGTTGACAGTTGGTCAATGAGGCAACCTTTAGGGGTAGTAGCTGGAATCACTCCATTTAATTTTCCAGCAATGGTACCAATGTGGATGTTTCCAATAGCAATTGCTTGTGGGAATACATTTATATTAAAACCTTCAGAAAAAGATCCTTCATGTGCAATTAGATTAGCTGAGCTACTAAGTGAGGCTGGATTGCCAGAGGGAGTATTTAATGTAGTTAATGGCGATAAAGAAGCTGTTGATGCAATTTTAGTAAATAAAGATATTAAAGCTGTAAGCTTTGTTGGATCCACTCCAATTGCAAAATATATCTACGAAAATTCAGCTAAAAATGAAAAAAGAGTACAAGCACTTGGAGGTGCAAAAAATCACTTAGTAGTCATGCCAGATTGTGATTTGGATGGTGCAGTAAATGGATTGATGGGTGCAGCTTACGGATCTGCAGGTGAGAGATGTATGGCTCAATCTGTTGCTGTTGCTGTTGGAGATATTGGTGATGAACTAGTTTCAAGACTTTCAAAAAAAGCAGAGGCCTTAAAAGTAGGACCTGGTATGGATAAAACTTCAGAGATGGGACCTCTGGTTACAAAAGAGCATTTAGAAAAAGTAAAAAGTTATGTTGATTTAGGAGTTGAAGAAGGTGCTAAATTAGTTGTCGATGGAAGAAACTTAAAACTTCAAGGTTATGAAAACGGATTTTATATAGGTGGTTGTTTATTTGATCACGTTAATAAAGACATGAGAATTTATAAAGAAGAAATTTTTGGTCCAGTTCTATCTGTAGTTAGAGTTAAAACTTTTGAAGAGGCTGCAAAACTAATCAATGATCATGAATACGGAAACGGAGTAAGTATTTATACTAGAGATGGTGATGCAGGCAGAACATTTGCTAGTAAAATTCAAGTAGGAATGGTTGGTATCAATGTTCCAATTCCAGTTCCTATGGCCTTTCATAGTTTTGGTGGTTGGAAACGATCATTATTTGGAGATAGTGGCATGCATGGCATGGAAGGAATAAAATTCTATACTAAACTTAAAACTGTAACATCACGATGGCCTTCAGGTGTGCGTACAAACGCAGAATTTGTAATGCCAACAATGAAATAAGAGGAAATAAATGAAAAAAATATCTTTAATTGGCGCAGGCCAAATAGGTGGAACACTAGCACATTTAATTGGAATAAAGGAGCTTGTTGATGAAGTTGTTTTATTTGACGTTGCAAGTGGAATAGCTAAAGGAAAGGCTTTAGATATAGCTCAATCATCATCAGTTGATGGATTAAATGTAAAATTATCAGGTACAGACGATTATAAAGATATTAAAGATTCTGATGTTATCATAATTACAGCAGGAGTTCCTAGAAAGCCAGGAATGAGTAGAGATGACCTTCTTGGTATAAATTTAAAAATTATTAAACAGGTAGCTCAAGGGGTAAAAGAAAACGCACCGAACGCCTTCGTAATTTGTATCACCAACCCTTTAGATGTGATGGTTATGGCGTTTCAAAAGTTTTCAGGTTTGCCTGCAAATAAAGTTGTCGGCATGGCAGGAATTTTAGATAGCTCAAGATTTAAACTGTTTTTATCATTAGAGTTTGGTGTGCCTGTAAGAGAGATTGAAGCAATGGTTATGGGTGGTCATGGAGATACTATGGTTCCAATGCCAAGATTTACAAAAGTATCTGGCAAACCTTTATTGGATCTTGTGAAAGAGGGAAAGATCTCTCAAGAGAGAGTTGAAGAAATTAATCAAAGAACTAGAGACGGCGGAGCAGAAATCGTCAAGTATTTAGAAAAAGGTTCTGCTTTTTATGCACCTGCAGCATCGGGAGTTCAAATGGCTGAATCATATTTAAAAGATGAAAAAAAATTATTACCTTGCGCAGTGCAGTTAAATGGTGAGTACGGAGTAGAAAATGTTTATGCTGGAGTACCAGTTGTAATTGGTAAAGATGGAGTTGAGAAAATTGAAGTAGTGGATTTAGATGAAAAAGAAAACAAAGAGTTTATGCACTCTATTGATGCTGTAAAAGCTCTTTGGGAAGCTGCTTCTAAAATAGATCCAGATCTTTCAAAATAATAATGAACATTCACGAGCATCAAGCAAAAGAAATTTTAAAGAAATATGGAGCAATAGTTCCAGCAGGATTTTTTTCAACAAGTGTTGATGACTTGATTGAAAAAGCAAAAAATTTAAAAACTGAAAAGTATGTTTTAAAGGCCCAAATTCACGCTGGTGGCAGAGGTAAAGCTGGAGGAGTTAAAATTCTTAATACACTTGAGGAATTAAAAAATTCAGCAAATGAGTTGCTTGGAAAAACACTTGTAACTCATCAAACTGGACCAGAAGGAAGAGAAGTTAAGCGATTATATGTTGAAGAATCCTCTAATATAGAAAAAGAATTCTATTTATCATGTTTAGTTGATAGAGCGAGCTCAAAGATTGCATTTATTTCAAGTGATCAAGGTGGAATGGATATCGAAGAAGTAGCAAGCTCAAATCCAGAAAAAATTATTACAACTAAAGTTGATATAGCTGACGAAATATCAGATGCAGATTGTGAGTCAGTAATTAAAATTTTTGATTTGAACAGTGATGCAAAAGATCAGGCAATTTCATTAATCAAATCAATTTATAAAATGTTTATTAGCACAGATGCAAATATGGTTGAGGTAAATCCTTTGATTTTAACAAAAGAGGGAAAGATTGTTTGTTTAGATGCGAAAGTTAATTTCGACTCTAATGCATTATTTAGACACCCTGAAATACTAGAATTAAGAGATCTAAATGAAGAAGATCCTACTGAGATTGAAGCTAGCAAACATGATTTAGCTTATATCAAGTTAGATGGAAGTATTGGATGTATGGTTAATGGTGCAGGTCTAGCGATGGCAACTATGGATATCATAAAATTATACGGCAAAGAACCAGCTAATTTCTTAGATGTAGGAGGTGGAGCCTCAAAAGAAAAAGTTTCTGCAGCATTTAAAATCATTCTTTCAGACAAAAATGTTAAGGGAATTTTGATAAATATTTTTGGAGGAATAATGAGATGTGATGTGCTTGCACAAGGAGTGGTGGACGCTGCAAAAGAAATTAATATTAGCGTACCTTTGGTAGTTCGACTCGCAGGGACAAATTTTAAAGAGGGAAAAGAAATTTTAGATAATTCGGGTTTAAAATTAATTTCAGCAGAGAACTTAGATGATGCTGCTAAAAAAATTGTTGAGGCTATTAAATAAATGTCAGTCTTAGTTAATAAAGAAACAAAAGTAATTTGTCAGGGTTTTACAGGTGTACATGGAACTTTCCATTCAGAGCAAGCAATAAAATATGGAACAAATTTAGTAGGAGGTGTTACTCCTAAAAAGGGAGGTCAAAAGCATTTAGATAGACCTGTATTTAATTCTGTGGCTGAAGCTAAAGATGCAGTTGGGGCAGATGCTACTATGATTTATGTGCCTGCAAAATTTGCTGCAGCAGCAATTATAGAAGCTATCGATGCGTCTGTTGAATTAATTGTTTGCATTACCGAAGGTATCCCAATTCAAGATATGCTTAAGGTTAGAAAAAAATTAGATGGATCTAATAGCAGACTTATAGGTCCAAATTGTCCTGGAATTATAACTCCTGATGAATGTAAAATTGGAATTATGCCTGGTAATATTCATAAAAGAGGTTCAGTTGGAATTGTATCTAGATCTGGAACTTTAACATACGAAGCGGTTGCTCAAACTACTGAAAATGGATTAGGACAATCAACATGTATTGGAATTGGAGGAGATCCAATAAATGGTACAAATTTCATAGATTGTTTAGATCTATTTTTAAATGATGAAGAGACACAATCAATTTTAATGATTGGCGAGATAGGGGGTTCTGCAGAAGAGGAAGCAGCAGAATTTTTGAAAAACCATAAGATTAAAAAACCAACAGTTGGATTTATAGCTGGAATTACCGCGCCGCCAGGTAGAAGAATGGGGCATGCAGGTGCAATTATTTCTGGAGGTAAAGGTGGTGCAGAAGATAAAATAAAAAAAATGGAAGAATGTGGAATTACAGTCGCAAAATCACCATCAATAATTGGTAAAACTTTATTTGATAAACTGTCTAATTGAAAAATATTTTTTAGAGGGATATATTAAATAAAAAGATGTCATCATCAAAAAATCTCGATTTCGAAAAAAATTCATTTTTACATAAATCGAATAGTGCATTTATTGAGCAAATGTACTTAAAATTTATCAACAAAGATAAAGATCTCCCCGAAAGTTGGTTAAATTATTTTGAAGGAATTGGTGATGAAATAAAAGTTATTGCAAATGAAATAAATGGACCATCATGGGGACCAGAAAAAACAAAAATAAATATTGATGAGCTTCAAAAGAAAATAGATGAAAATGAAATTACTAATTTAAATAATGAAAAAATAGATACTTCAGAAAAATTTAATTTTCAATTACTTGCAGATTCTAACAAAGATTCAATAAGTGCTGTTGCCTTAATCAGAGCCTACAGATTAAGGGGGCATTTGTTAGCTGATCTTGATCCTTTGGGAATGAGAGAATCTGAATATTTAGATGAACTTCATCCAGAGTTTTATGGTTTTAAGAAAGAAAACTATGAAAGAAAAATTTTCTTAAACGGGGTGATAAATAAAAAGTATGCCAATATTAAAGAAATTTTAAAATTTATGAAAAAAACCTATTGTGGAAAAATAGGTTATGAGTTTATGCACATTTCTAATCCTGACGAAAGAAAATGGTTTAGAGATAGAATTGAGCAAGATGATAAAGCTCTTCAGTTTACTAAAAATGGTAAGGAAGCAATTCTAAATAAATTAGTTCAAGCAGAAGGTTTTGAAAAGTTTTTAGCAACTAAGTATGTTGGTACAAAAAGATTTGGATTAGATGGAGGAGAAAGTTTAATTCCTGCACTTGAGCAAATAATTAAAATTGGTGGTCAACAACAAATTAAAGAGGTTAAAATTGGAATGTCTCATAGAGGCAGACTAAATGTTTTAGCTAATGTTTTGCAAAAATCTTATAAAAGAATATTTAATGAATTTGCTGGTGAATATAGTGACGATTCCGAGGATAGTGCTGGTGATGTAAAATATCATCTTGGTGCATCTTCTGATAGACAATTTGATGGAAATTCTGTTCATGTTAGTTTGACAGACAATCCATCTCACCTTGAAGCAGTAAATCCTGTCGTTTTAGGACAAACTAGAGCAAAACAATTTTTTCATAAAGATAAGGAAAGAAACAAAGTTATACCAATACTAATTCATGGTGATGCAGCATTTGCTGGACAGGGTGTTGTAGCAGAATGTTTTGCTATGTCAGGACTACCAGGACACAACACGGGTGGAACTATTCATATAATTGTAAATAATCAAATTGGTTTTACAACGAGTCCTCGATTTGCAAGATCATCACCTTATCCTTCTGATGTTGCTAAAATGGTTGAGGCTCCAATTTTACATGTTAATGGAGACGATCCAGAAGCAGTTGTTTATGCAACTAGAATAGCTACAGAATTCAGATTAAAATTTAATAGAGACGTTGTAGTAGATTTAATTTGTTACAGAAGGTTTGGTCATAATGAGGGGGATGAGCCATCGTTTACTCAGCCATTGATGTATCAAAAAATTAAATCTCACCCAAGTGTATATAAAATTTATGGAAATAAACTTGTTAATGAAAAATCAATTACTCAAGAATTATTAAACCAAAATGTTAAATCATTTAAAGATTTATTAGATGATCAATACAAAAGTGCAAAAGACTACAAGCCTAAAATAGAATGGTTTGAGGGTACATGGTCAAGATATAAACCTGAGAAAGGAAAAGATAAAAGAGGAATATCAGGTTTTGATGAGGAGAAATTAAAAATAATTTCAAAAAAAATAAATACAGTACCATCAGAAAAAAATATTCATAAAACTATTAGTAAAATATTAAATGTGAGAAGAGACTCGATTGAAAAAGGAGTGGGAATTGATTGGTCTTCAGCAGAAGCTCTTGCATTTGGATCTTTGTTAGTTGAAGGATATCCAGTTCGTTTAGTTGGACAAGACTCTGGTAGAGGAACTTTTAGTCAAAGACATTCTGTACTAAGAAATCAAATTGATAATTCTAGATATATTCCACTAAATAATATTGTCAAAGGTCAAAAGCAATTTGAAGTAGTTGATAGTTTTTTATCTGAACTTGCTGTTTTAGGTTTCGAATATGGTTACAGTTTAGTTGAACCAAACACTCTAACAATTTGGGAAGCTCAATTTGGAGATTTTGCAAATGGAGCTCAAGTTGTGATTGATCAGTTTATAGCTTCAGGTGAGAGAAAATGGAATAGAGCATCAGGCCTTGTAATGTTATTACCTCATGGATATGAAGGTCAAGGTCCTGAACATTCATCTGCTAGATTAGAAAGATTTTTACAGTTATGTTCAAACGATAATATGCAAGTTATGAATTGTACAACTCCAGCCAATTATTATCATGCATTAAGACGTCAGATGCATAGAGATTTTAGAAAACCACTAATTATAATGACTCCAAAGTCATTACTCAGAAATAAATATTGTGTTTCTAACTTAGAGGATTTTAACAAACAAAATACTTTCCATAGAGTTTTGTGGGATCATGCGATCGATCCAAAATCAAATGGTTTTATTAAACTTAAAGAAAGTTCTGAAATTAAAAAAGTTATCTTGTGCTCAGGCAAAGTTTACTTTGATTTACTTGATGCTAGAGAAAAATTAAAAAGAGATGATGTAATTATGTTTAGAATAGAACAACTTTATCCTTTCCCGGCAAAAGCTTTAGTAAACGAACTTAAACCTTATGCCAAAAATGCTAAATTCTTTTGGTGTCAAGAAGAGCCAAAGAATATGGGAGCATGGTTTTCAGTGAGAGATTATATTCAATGGACATTAGATACTTTAAAGGCTAAATATAATGAAATTTCTTATATAGGAAGAAGCCCTGATGCAACTCCAGCAACTGGATATGCAAAGAGGCATAATTCTCAGCAACAAGAAATAATTAGTAAGGTGTTTGGTTAAATTATAATGAGTGAAAAAATAGTAGTTCCAGTACTTGGTGAAAGTATTACAGAAGCAACAGTTGCAAAATGGTTAAAAAAAACTGGAGATACGGTTGAAGCTGATGAACCAATTGTAGAACTTGAAACTGATAAAGTTAATTTAGAAGTTCCATCACCAATAACTGGTGTTTTAACAGAAATTAATTCACAAGATGGTTCTACAGTAGAAGTTGGAGCATTATTAGGCTCTGTTTCAGAAAATGGCGCAGCAAAAGTGACACCAACTAAAAAGAAAGAGGAACCTAAAAAAGTCGAAGAAACTCCTACTGAAAATAATGTAATAAAATTAGATACAAATAAAAAAGAACCAGAAATTTTTGAAGATAAAAAAACAGAAATTCAAAAACCTAAACCCTTAGTTTTGACAGAGGAAGTAGCACCAAACCCAGAACCAGTAAGAGAGAATAGAAATGATACTTTGTCTCCTGCAGTCAGAAAAATTGTTACTGAAAATAATATTGATATCGGTTCTGTTCAAGGTTCAGGAAAAAATGGTCAGGTTTTAAAAGGAGATTTAATTGGTTTAATGGGAGCAAATCCAAAACCATCAGAGAGAAAAATTCAATATGGTCAAGAAGAACGAATTAAAATGACTAGATTAAGACAGACAATTGCTAAGAGATTAAAACAAGCTCAAGAAAACGCTGCACTACTTACAACTTTTAATGAAGTTGACATGGCAAATATCATGGAAATGAGAAAAGAAAATCAACAAGACTTTCAAAGTAGATATGGAATTAAATTAGGCTTCATGTCATTCTTTGTTAAAGCATGTGTGGTGGCATTGAAACATTTCCCTGCTGTTAATGCTGAAATTGATGGCGATGAAATTATATATAAAAACTATTATAACATTAGTTTTGCTGTAGGTACGGATAAAGGTTTAGTTGTTCCAGTTTTAAGAAATGCAGATGAGCTTTCATTTGCAGATATTGAAAAAAATATCAAAGATATTTCTGAAAAAGCTAGAGATGGAAAATTAACAATTGAAGATCTACAAGGAGGAACATTTACCATCAGTAATGGTGGAGTGTATGGTTCAATGTTATCAACTCCAATTCTAAACTTACCCCAATCTGGTGTTCTAGGCATGCACAACATTGTAGAGCGACCAGTGGTAGTAGAAGGTGAAATAAAAATAAGACCTATCATGTATTTAGCTCTTTCTTATGATCACAGAATTATTGATGGTAAAGAATCTGTTTCTTTCTTAAAAATGATTAAAGAAAATCTAGAAGATCCTAGAAGATTATTTTTGGATATTTAAATGTCAGAAAAATTTCAAGCTGTAGTTATTGGAGGAGGGCCTGGTGGTTATGTTTGTGCAATTAGGCTTGCACAATTAGGTTTGAAAACAGCATGTATAGAGTCTAGAGGTTCACTAGGTGGAACTTGCTTAAATGTTGGCTGTATACCATCAAAAAGTTTATTAAATCTTTCTGAAGAATTTCATAAAGTAAAAAATTTATCCAATAAGGGTATCGAGATAGGTGAGGTGAAACTTAATCTTGAAAAGATGATGAAAAGTAAAGATAAAGCTGTAACAATATTGACCAAAGGTGTTGAATTTCTTTTAAAAAAAAACAAAGTTACTTATTTTAAGGGTCACGGAAGCTTTAAATCAAAAAATCAAATCTTAATTAAAGATGATAAGAATAATGAGACAATTATTGAGTCAGAAAAAACAGTAATAGCAACCGGATCTGTACCAGTTTCATTACCTGGAATTGATATTGATGAAAAAGTAATTGTTTCCTCTACAGGGGCTTTAAAATTAGAAAAAGTACCAAATAAAATGGTTGTAGTTGGAGGTGGCTACATTGGTTTAGAGATGGGTTCAGTTTGGTCAAGATTAGGTTCAGAAGTTCAGGTCGTAGAATTTTTAGATCATATTACACCTGGAATGGATAAAGAAATTTCATCTGAGTTTATGAAAATTTTAAAAAAACAAGGCATTAAATTTAATATGCAAAACAAAGTTGAAACAATTCAGAAAAATAACAACGGAGCAGTTGTTTCAACAGTAGACAAAGACGACAATAAAAACAATTTTGAATGTGATGTGGTATTAATTTCTGTTGGAAGAAAGCCAAATACCGATGGATTAAATTTAGATGCAGTAGGAATTGATTTAGATGAAAGAAAAAGAATAAAAACTGATAAAACTTTTAAAACAAATGTCGAAAATATTTTTGCTATTGGTGATGTAATAGTTGGACCAATGCTTGCGCATAAAGCTGAAGATGAAGGAATTGCAGTTGCTGAAAATATTGCAGGGCAATCTGGACATGTTAATTATGATACGATACCTGGTGTTGTGTATACAACTCCAGAAGTTGCATCTATAGGTAAAACAGAAGAACAATTAAAAGAACTTAATCAAAAGTATAAAGTTGGTAAATTTTCATTTATGGCAAATTCTCGTGCTAAAGCAATTGATGATGCTGAGGGATTTGTAAAAATATTAGCAGATGACCAAACAGATAAAGTATTAGGAGCTCATATTATAGGCCCTCATGCAGGAGAGTTAATCGCTGAAATAGGTGTAGCTATGGAATTTGGTGCAAGTTCAGAAGATATAGCAAGAACATGTCATGCGCACCCAACATTTTCAGAAGCAGTTAAAGAAGCTGCATTATCAGTAGATAAAAGAGCAATACACTCTTAATGATAAGTGATATCAATTAAATAAAAAATTGAGGTATATTTGATAGATTAAATTATGCTAAAAATTTTCTCGTTTTTAATTATTTTTTTATTAATAAATATTAATATTTCAGCTGAAGAAATTTGTTCAGATTATACACCAGAGTTAATTTTAAATATTGGAGGTACCTCGGATCCTGAGAAAATAATTTATGCAAAAAATAACTATGAATGTAAAAAGAAAATTGATTTGTGCGAAATAAATGGCTGTTTACTTGAAATATTTGATCATAAAGGAAATTTGTTAAAGTCATTTGCTGTTAAAAATGATTGGTTCGTCAGGCCTAAAAATGACTTGAGTACAGAAACAACTTACGAGTTGGTTATTCCTATAAAAAATCATATTCAAAAAATACTATTTATAGAAAATGCAAAATTATCATACAAATTAGAGAGAACTTTTAAAGGTTATCGTGATGATTTTATAAATAATTATCAAGTCAAAACTGGAATAATTCAAAGATATAAAAAAATGTTACTAGACACAGATGCTAATATTAATCTAAAGTCTCATAGATGGTCAGGTAAATGTTTTGTAATGTGGGAAAATGAAATTTTAGTTGATGATCAGAAATGTTTTATGCAAACAAATCATGGTCCTATAGAACTTTTTGATGATTTCATAGTTGTAGTAATGAAAGATGATATTATCTGTGAAGATGTTACGTCAAAATCATGTAATTTTTTTTTTAAAGTACAACAGTATAAGCATGAAGGCTCTTTTTATTGGAATGTATATTTTCAAGGAAAAACAATTGGCAGTGATGCACATATGTATATTCCGCTAAGAAGTCATCAAACATCTGAAAACGGATCTTGTTTTTTTAGAAAAACAAAAAAAGATCAAAATAAAAAAGACACTGAAATAAAAGATAAGTTTTGCTTTGTTCATGATGGTGACTCAATTTCAAATATTTTTTGAATTAAAAACTTATTTTAAAAAATTTAATTGTAAATGAAAAAGTAATATTTATATACAATAGGTCTTAGATAGAAAAACATTTTTGTAATTAATTACTTTCACGATATAAAGATATGAAATATCCAATTCTTTTACCTAATATTTTTGATCATCCATTTACTTATGAAAGTAGTATTTATCTCAAATTAGGAGACTACGTGGAAGTTCCTTTTGGTAAATCAAAAATTACAGGTGTAGTTTGGGATGAATTTGAAAAAAATAGCAACAAAAAATTTAAAATAAAAAAAGTTTTGAGGAAGTTAGATGTGACTCCCCTAAAAAAAAATACTATTAAATTTTTAAATTGGTTTTCAGAGTACAATATTATTCCAAAAGGAATGGCTCTAAAGCTTATTTTATTAAGTAGTCATGCAATAGAAAATAAGGAGTTAGGTTCTTATAATAATTTTAAAAGTGAAATTAAAAATACATCTATAAAATTAACCAAAGATCAAATTAAAGCATATGAAGAAATGGTAAGCACTAACCAAAATTTTAGAGTGCACGTATTACAAGGGACAACAGGATCAGGCAAAACTCTTGTATATTTTGAAGCTTTTAAAAACCTTATAAAACAAGGATATCAGGGTTTAATTTTGTTACCTGAAATAGGTTTAACAGGTCAATTTGAAAAAAAATTTAATGAATATTTTGGTTTTAACGCAGCAGTGTGGCACTCAGGAGTTTCAAAAAAAAAGAAAGAATTAATTTGGAGCGGAATATCAAATGGAGAAGTTAAAGCAATTATAGGAGCAAGATCGTCATTATTTTTACCTTTTAAAAATCTAGGTATGATAATTGTAGATGAGGAGCACGATCAATCATTCAAACAAGATGAGGGTGTAACTTATAATGCACGAGATATGGCAATCTCTAGAGCTTCATTTGAAAATATACCAGTTAATTTAGTTACAGCCGTTCCATCAATTGAAACTTTTGAAAATATTCAAAAAGGAAAATATTCCTTATCAAGACTTACAGAGAGATACAAAAATGCTTCATTACCAAATTATGAAATTATAGATCTTAACAAAACCAAACTTGAAAAACAATCGTGGTTATCAGATAAGATAATTGAAAAAGTTAATTTTCACCTTGAGAGAAAAGATCAGGTTTTATTTTTTTTAAATAGAAGAGGTTTTTCACCTCACGCGCTGTGCAAAAATTGTTTAACTAGTTATTCTTGTCCAAATTGTACTATCAACCTTGTTTATCATAAAAACAAAAATAATTTATTATGTCACTATTGCGGTTTTAAAACTGATTTAAAAAGAGATTGCTCAAAAGAAGGTGAATGTAATTTTGTCTTTAGTGGACCTGGTGTAGAGAGAATATCTGAAGAGGTTAAAAAAAAATTTCCAAATAAAGAAGTTGAAATTTTTTCAAGTGATACAATGAATAAAAAAGACTCATCAAATAAATTAGAAAGAATTATAAATAATCAAACCGAGATATTAGTTGGTACACAATTAATTTCTAAAGGATTTCACTTTCCAAGTTTAAATTGTATTGTTGTTGTTGATATTGATCTATCAGCTAACGGGAATGATCTGAGAGGTGCTGAAAAAAATTTGCAGTTATATCATCAGTTATCAGGAAGAGCTGGAAGAACAGGAAAACCTGCAACAGTATATTTTCAAACCTATAACAATAATAAGAATATGATTTTAGAAATTACAAATAAAAATCCTGATATATTTTTAAAAAGAGAACTCGAAATTAGAAAAAAAAATAAACTTCCACCTTATCAAAGATTTATTTCTTTGATCATGACTGGTGAAAATCAAAAAAAATTAGAAAAAGAGGCTTATGACTTTAAAAATTATTTAGAAAATAAAATTGAGGGAAATATATTGGGTCCAGTTGAGGCTCCTATATTTAGACTAAAAAGAAATTTTAGGGTCAGATTTTTAATTAGAGGTTCAAAATCTATGAAACTACAAAATGCTATTGCAAAATTGGTTCCAAAATACAAATTTTCAAAAGGAATAAAACTTTCAGTTGATGTTGATCCAATTAACTTCAATTAGGCCCAAAAAAGAGGACTTTTTCGTCAATCAGTCACTTGAAGACATAAAGGTCATATGCTAATTAGAGCGTGATTTTTAAATAATCTTCAACATTTTAGAGGTATCAAGTTGAGCAAAGACACAGGATTTCCAATTACTTCAGCAGAAAGGTATTCACTTGCGCTTTATGAATTATCTACTGAAAGCAATGTTACATCCCAAATAGAAGAGCAGTCACTCTCAGTTCTAAAATTGCTAGAACAAAGCCAAGATTTTTCAAATTTAATAAAAGATCCAACTACAAGCCAAGATGATTTATTAAAAGTAGTTAATACAATCTCAGAAAATTATAAATTTGATCAATTGTTAAAAAATTTTTTAAGTTTTTTAATTCAAAAGAGAAGGTTCTTTTTTGTAGAAAGAATTCTTAAAAGTTTCATCGAGATCTGTTCAGAAAAAAGGGGAGAACTAAAAGCCGAATTAAGATCTGCTAAACAATTATCTAATGAAGAAATTAAACAAATTACGGAAGAATTAACTAAAAACTTTAGTTCAAAAATAAAATTAAACTACAAACATGATGAAAGTTTAATAGGAGGTTTAGTAGTACAGGTAGGGAGTACTATGGTTGACACCTCAATTAAAAGTAAATTACAACAAATTGAAAATAGAATGATAGAGGCATAAATGGAAATAAATCCTTCAGAAGTTACAAAAATATTAAAAGAACAAATAAAAAATTTTGGAGATAAAGCAGAGGTTACTGAGGTAGGTCAGGTTTTATCAGTTGGTGATGGTATCGCTAGAATTTACGGTCTTGACAATGTTCAGGCTGGAGAGATGGTTGAATTTTCTGATGGCTCTAAAGGTATGGCCCTAAACTTAGAGAGCGAAAACGTTGGTGTTGTAATTTTTGGTGATGACAGAAATGTTAAAGAAGGTGATGTTGTAAAAAGAACTGGAAAAATTGTTGATACGCCAGTTGGAAAAGAGTTACTAGGTAGAGTAGTAGATGGTTTAGGAAATCCAATTGATGGCAAGGGTGCATTAGATAAAAGTGTACAAAAGAGCAGAGTAGAGGTTAAGGCTCCTGGAATTATCCCTAGACAATCAGTTAATGAACCAATGCAAACAGGTTTAAAATCAATTGATAGTTTGGTTCCAATCGGAAGAGGACAAAGGGAATTAATCATTGGTGATAGACAAACAGGAAAAACTGCGGTTGCAGTTGATGCAATCATAAACCAAAAAAAGATTAATGAATCAGGCGATGAAAAACAAAAATTATATTGTATTTATGTTGCTGTAGGTCAGAAAAGATCAACTGTTAGACAAATTCAAAAAACTTTAGAGGAAGCTGGTGCAATGGAATACACAACAATTGTTGCTGCAACAGCATCAGATTCAGCACCACTTCAGTTTTTAGCTCCGTATACTGGTTGTGCGATGGGTGAGTATTTCAGAGATAATGGAATGCACGCGTTGATTATCTACGATGATTTATCAAAACAAGCAGTTGCTTACAGACAAATGTCACTTCTACTTAGAAGACCTCCAGGACGTGAGGCTTATCCAGGAGATGTATTCTATTTACACAGTAGATTATTAGAAAGAGCTGCGAAATTGAGTGATGAACATGGTGGAGGATCTTTAACAGCACTTCCAATTATTGAAACTCAAGGTGGAGATGTATCTGCGTTTATACCAACAAACGTAATTTCAATTACGGATGGTCAGATTTTCTTAGAAACTGAATTATTCAACCAAGGAATAAGACCTGCAATTAACGTTGGTTTATCAGTTTCAAGGGTAGGTTCATCTGCACAAACTAAAGCGATGAAAAAAGTTTCAGGATCTATGAAACTTGAGCTTGCTCAATATAGAGAAATGGCAGCATTTGCTCAATTTGGTTCAGATTTAGATGCTTCTACTCAACAATTATTGAATAGAGGATCAAAATTAACTGAGCTTCTAAAACAAAAGCAATATTCTCCAATGACAGTTGCTGAACAAGTAATTTCGGTTTTCTGTGGTGTTAAAGGATATCTTGATGATATCGATTTAAAAGATGTTGCAGGTTTTGAAAGTAAAATCATTGAGAAATGTAAATCAGAAAAACCTGAGATTATTGAGTCGATACAAAGTTCAGGAAAACTTGAAGAGGATAAAGAAAAGTTATTAGTTGAACTGATTAGTCAATTAAAGGAAACCCTTAAATCTTAATTTGATATGGCAAGTTTAGATGACCTAAAAAAAAGAATAGCCAGTGTAAAATCTACACAAAAGATTACTAAGGCTATGAAAATGGTTGCAGCTGCAAAATTAAGAAAAGCACAAGAAAGTGCTGAAAAAGGACGACCTTATTCAGAAAAAATGAACAATGTAATTTTAAACCTTTCTAGTGGAATTTCAGATAAAGAAAATGCACCAAAGTTATTAGCTGGTACAGGACAAGACAAAGTTCATCTTTGTGTTGTTATGACATCAGATAGAGGTCTATGTGGTGGGTTTAATTCCAACATAATTAAGAAAGCAAAAAGTTACTTTTCTAAAATTTTAGATGAGAATAAAGAGCTTAAAATTATCACTGTAGGTTCAAAAGGTAATGACCAGCTTAAGAGAATTTATGGTGATAAAATAATTGAAAATATTTCATTTAAAGAATCAAAAAATGCAAATTATTTTGATGCAGATAAAGTAGGAAAAATTATTATTGAAAAATTTGAAGCAGGTGAATTTGATGTTTGTACAATTTTTTACAATAAATTTAAAAATGTAATTACACAAATCCCACAGGCTCAACAAATAATTCCCTTAAATGATGAGGGAAGTGAAAATAGTTCAGATGAAAGTTACGAATTTGAACCAGATGAAGATGAAATTTTAAGCAATTTGTTGCCAAAAAATATTTCAACACAAATATTTAAGGCAATGTTAGAGAATTCAGCTAGCGAACAAGGATCCAGAATGAGTGCAATGGATAATGCAACCCGAAACGCAGGTGAAATGGTTGACAAACTTACTATCGAATATAATAGAAGTCGTCAGGCAGCAATTACTAAAGAACTAATAGAAATCATATCAGGAGCAGAAAGTTTATAATTATGAGCAAAGGAATAATCACACAAGTTATTGGAGCGGTAGTAGACGTAAAATTTGAAGGAGAATTACCGGAAATTTTAACAGCATTAGAATGTAAAAATGGTGACAATAGATTGGTTTTAGAGGTTGCTCAGCACTTAGGAGAAACTACTGTAAGAACTATTGCAATGGATGCTACTGAAGGATTAAAAAGAGGAGATGAAGTTGTAAATACGAATGCTCCTATCCAGGTACCTGTTGGACCAGAAACACTAGGTAGAATTATTAATGTAATTGGTGAGCCAATTGACGAAAGAGGTGAGGTTAAAACTAAAGAAAGCTGGCCTATTCACAGAGCTGCGCCTGAATTTAATGATCAATCAACTGAAACTGAAATATTAGTTACTGGTATTAAAGTTATCGACTTATTAGCACCATATGCCAAAGGAGGAAAAATTGGACTATTTGGAGGTGCTGGTGTTGGTAAGACAGTTTTAATTATGGAATTGATTAACAACGTTGCTAAAGCACATGGTGGATTTTCAGTTTTTGCTGGAGTTGGAGAAAGAACTAGAGAAGGAAATGATCTTTACCATGAGATGATGGAATCTGGAGTAATCAAGCAAGATGGCCCTGGTTCTAAAGCTGCATTGGTTTATGGACAAATGAATGAACCCCCAGGAGCAAGAGCAAGAGTTGCTTTAACTGGATTAACAGTTGCAGAATATTTTAGAGATCAAGAAGGACAAGACGTTTTATTCTTCGTTGATAATATTTTTAGATTTACTCAAGCTGGTTCAGAGGTATCTGCTTTATTAGGTAGAATTCCTTCAGCTGTAGGATATCAGCCTACATTAGCTACTGATATGGGTAATCTTCAAGAAAGAATTACAACTACAAACAAAGGATCAATTACTTCTGTGCAAGCGATTTATGTTCCAGCTGATGACTTGACTGATCCAGCGCCTGCAACATCATTTGCTCACTTGGATGCTACTACTGTACTTTCAAGACAAATAGCTGAAATTGGTATTTATCCTGCAGTAGACCCATTAGATTCTACTTCAAGAATTTTAGATCCAAGAATAGTTGGTGATGAGCACTATAGAGTTGCGAGAGATGTACAAAGAATTTTACAATCTTATAAATCACTTCAGGATATTATTGCTATCCTTGGTATGGATGAATTATCTGAGGAAGATAAATTAGTTGTAGCAAGAGCAAGAAAGATTCAAAGATTTTTATCTCAACCATTCTTTGTTGCGGAAGTATTTACAGGTTCACCAGGAAAATTAGTTGATCTTGAATCTACAATCAAAGGATTTGATGCAATCTGTAAGGGTGAATATGATCACTTGCCAGAAGCAGCTTTTTATATGGTCGGTACAATTGAAGAGGCTATTGAAAAGGCTCAAAAAATGGAAAAAGAAGCTGCAGCTTAATGAGTGAAGAATTTAAAATTGAGATAGTAAATCCTGAAAAATCTTTTTTGGTCAAAGAAGATGTATCGGAAGTAGTAGTACCTGCTTTTGAGGGAGAAATGGGGATATTAAAAGATCATATTTCAATTATCTCATTTTTAAAACCAGGTATTATTAAAGTAAGTTCAAAATCTGGTGATGAAAATTATTATGTTGAAGATGGTATAGTAGAGTTTAAAAATAATAATTTATCTATTCTAACAAGCTCAATTTATAATTTGTCTGATATGAATAAATCTGTTCAACAGGATTTACTGAAAAAAGCTGAAGAAGAGGCAGGGAAGTCAGATATTAATGATCAAGCTAAATATTTAGTAGATCAAAAAATTGAAGTTTTAAAAACTCTTAATTAAGAATTTTTTTTACTTTATCTTTAACTTCTTTGTAAACGTGTAGTTTAAAATCAACCACTAAATCTGTGATTTTGTCTAGCTCTACCCATTTCCACTCTAAAAACTCAGGGTGTTTAGTTTTGATATTTATTTCATTATCTGACCCAACAAATCTCATTAAAAACCATTTTTGTTTTTGACCTCTGTACTTTCCTTTCCAAATCAAACCAAGCAATCTATCTGGAAGTTCATAAGTTATGGTTCCATCTAATTCTTTTACTAATTCAACATTTTTAATACTGGTCTCTTCCTCAAGTTCTCTGTAAGCAGCTTTTAAAAAGTCCTCACCTTCATCTACACCACCTTGCGGCATTTGCCAAAAATTTTTGGGGTTATCTATTCTTTTGGCAACAAACACTTTGTTCTCTTTATTTAACACAACAATTCCTACTCCACTTCTTAGTGGAAGATTATTTAAATCTTTTTTCATTTTAGCCGTTGAGCAATTTAATTGCGTAATTTAGTTGATTATCAGTTTCAGTTCTTATTTTAAAATTATCACCTTCTTCATTCACTTCAATGTCTGGACGTACACCAACTTCAGATATAGATTTTCCAGATGGAAGATAATATTTTGCAACAGTTAAACGTATTGCGCCTCTATTTTTAAGAGGAATAATAGATTGAACTGAACCTTTACCATAACTGTTTTCACCTACAACAATTGCTCTTTTGTGGTCTTTTAAAGCTCCTGCAACAATTTCTGATGCTGAAGCTGATCCATAATTTATCAGTACTAATAATGTTTTTCCGTCAGTTATGTCTCCTTTTTTTGCAAACCATTTTCTATTATCAGATTTTTTTCTACTTTTAGTGGAGACAATTTCACCATTTTCCAAAAAGAAATCAGATATTCTTATTGCTTGGTTTAGTAATCCACCTGGATTATTTCTTAAATCCAAAATAAATGAATTAAGATTTTTATTTTTTTTTAATTTCTTTATTTGTTTTTCTATTTGATCACTACTATTTTCATTAAATGAAGTTAATCTAATATAGCCAATATTTTCTTCTAATAACTCTGACTTAACTGATTGAATTTCAATTATCTCTCTAGTGATATTAAATGTTAGTGCTTTTTTTTCTCCTCTTCGTCTAACTGTTAATTCTATACTTGAACCTACTGGGCCTCGCATTAAATCAACAGCTTCACTTAGAGATTTCCCTTGAACTTGGGTATCATTAATTTTCACAATGTAATCACCAGCTTTTAATCCAGCTTTTGACGCTGGTGTGTCATCAATAGGTGAAATAACTTTAACAACTCCTGCTTCCATACTTACCTCAATTCCAAGGCCACCAAATTCACCGCTAGTTTCAGTTTGCATTTCCTCTAGAATTTCAGGAGACATATAAGAGGAATAAGGGTCTAAAGATTGAAGTAAGCCATTGATAGCAGAGTCCATGCTTTCAGATTGATTGATCTCATCAATATATTCTCTATTTATTTTTTCTAAAACCTCGCCAAATAAATCTATCTTTTTGTAAATATCTACTTCAGAAGAGTTTGCTGAACTTAAATAAAAAAATGATAAAAAAATAATTGAGTAATATTTAATCATTTTCATATCATTACTTTTTCTTTAGGAATAAATTCTGACCAGATTTTTTCTAATTCATAAAATTTTCTTTTCTCTGGATGAAAAATATGAACGATTAGATCTATACCGTCTACCAATTTCCATTCACCACTTTCTTTACCCTCAATTTTAGAGTCTTTAATTCCATTATCTTTAAGCTTTTCTAACACTTGTTCAGATAAAGATTGTATATGTCTAGATGATGTACCGCTTGCTATTATCATATAATCTGCCATCGAACTTTTATCTTTAAGATCAATAGTTACTATGTCCTCAGCTTTGTTAAGATCTAATGTGGTAATTACAATTTCTTTGAGATCTGAAATTTTATCCATTAATTAAATTTAGACTATCAAATTTTTCTTAATTGAGAAGATGAAATGTTGACTTTATTAAACTCTATAAATTTGAGGGTGGTATTACTGAGAGCCTTAAATGTCTTTGATTTTAATGAGTTTTTTTTATAGCCATGTCTATCGAAAACTAAAATATTACACTTTTGTGAAATAGATTTTGATTTATACCATTTGTGAAAATTTATTAAGTTATCTGCTCCCATTAAAAAATAGATTTCAATATTTTTATTTTTTTTCAAATGATTAATTAAATCGATTGTTTTATTTGAATTAATTTTATTTTCGTAAAATCTCACTTTTATAAATGAATTTTTACCAATAATTTTTTTACAGAATTTTATTCTTTCAGTAACTGAGGTTTTGCTCTGGTTTTTAAATGGATTTTTTTTTGTGATTGCCCAAATAATGTTTTTAAGCTCAAATCTTTTTTTTGCTTCTTTTGAAATTGCTAGATGACCTTTATGAGCAGGATCAAATGATCCTCCTAAAATTCCAATTTTTGTCTTATTTGATTTCAAATTAATTTCTTATTTTACCGTTACTTGTAATTTGATATTTGTATGAAACAAGTTGATTAAGTCCTACAGGCCCTCTTGGTGGTAGTACATTGGTAGAAATTCCAACTTCTCCTCCGAACCCAAATTCACCTCCATCTGCAAATTGAGTTGAAGTGTTATGCATAGCAATAGAGCTTTTGACTTCTTTTAGAAATTGATTAGCTGTTTTTTTGTTTTTTGTAATTATTGAGTCTGTATGCATTGTTCCATACTTATTGATATGACTTATAGCTTCATTGAGGTTGTTTACTATTTTAACAGAAACTGCTGAGCTTAAATATTCTGTAGACCAATCTTTTTCAGTAGCTTTAAAAATTTTACCTTTATAAAATTTAGCCAAAGTCTTTTCTCCATAAATTTTGCAACCATTTTTTTCTAAATTACCCAGGATTGTATTGCTAAATTTTTTAACAATATTTTTATGTAGAATAATGGTTTCGGTCGCCCCACATATGCTGGTGTTTCTTAATTTTGCGTTAGTAACAACTCTATTTGCCATCTTTAATTCAGCGTCTTTGTCGACATATGTATGACAAATACCCTCAAGATGACCAATTATAGGAACCTTAGAAAGTTCTTGAACTTTTCTTACAAGATTTTTTCCACCACGTGGGATTATAACATCAATATATTCTTTCATTTTGGAAAGCATTACATCAACCATCTTTCTGTTTTTAGAGTCTATAAATTGTATAAAGTTTTCATCTACTTTATTTTTTTTGAGCGCTTTTCTAAAAAGTTTTGACAAAATTCTATTTGAATTGATTGCCTCAGAACCTCCTCTTAAGATTACTGCATTACCTGATTTGAAACATAAACCTGCAACATCTGATGTAACATTTGGCCTACTTTCATAAATTACACCAATAACTCCTATTGGAATTGATACTCTACTAATATTTAATCCATTAGGTCTTTTCCACTTTTCTAGAACATGATTAGTGGGATCTTTAAATTTAATAATACTAATAATAGAATTTCTGATGTCGTTTATTTTTTTTTCATTTAAATGAAGTCTATTAATTAAATTTTCTTTTAATCCTATTTTTTTTGCGTAATTAATATCTTTAGTATTTTCTTTAATTATTAAACCTTTGTTTTCGTTAAGCATTTTGGCATAGGAGGCTAAAACACTATTTTTAACTTTTGTGTCTATTTTATATTGATTTGCTTTTCTTGCTCTTTTACCGATTAAATTCATATAATTATTCATTTATACTTCTACCATATCATCTTTATGAATAACTTCAGATTTTGCAACATACCCAAGTAATTTTTGAATTTCATTCGAATGGTGTCCCATAATTTTTTTTACTTCATCAGAAGAAAAAGAACTTAAACCCCTAGCACATTCATTATTTTTTTTATCTAAAACTTTTATATGATCACCTTTGTTAAATCTTCCTGATACATTTTTAATACCTGCAGCTAGTAAACTTTTTCCGAGCTTTAACGCTTTTTTTGCTCCATCATCAATTACAATATTTCCTTTAGGTGCAATTGAGCTAATTATCCATTTTTTTCTAGCATGAAGTTTAGACACCTTTGGGCTAAACCATGTACAATTGTTTTTTTCAATAATTTTTGAAATAGGATTTGAATACAGTCCGTTTGCAATAATCATACTGCTGCCAGCTAATTGACAAATTTTAGCAGCTTCAATTTTTGTTTGCATTCCTCCACTTCCATATTCATTAATTCCTTTGATATTAATTTCTTTTAAGTCTTTGTTTATATCATTTACTATTTTTATTAGTTTAGCGTCTTTATTTACTTTTGGATTTTTTGTAAAAAGGCCATCTACATCTGAAAGTAAAATTAATGTATCTGCGTTTGTAATTTGGGCTACTCTAGATGCCAATCTATCATTATCACCATATTTTATTTCAGTTGTTGCAATTGTATCATTCTCATTAACAACTGGGATAAATCCAAGTTCGAATAAATTTTCGAATGTTCTTTTGGCATTTAAGGATCTTCTTCGTTCCTCCGTATCTTCTAGAGTTAACAAAATTTGTGAAATATTTAATTTGAATTTTGAGAAGGTCTGAGAGAATAAATTCATTAGTTCAATTTGGCCAATAGAGGCAATTGCTTGACTTTTATCTAACTTAATATTTTTTTTGTTAAAATTCATTTTTTTACATCCAAGAGCGATAGCACCTGAACTAACAATGACTATTTTTTGATTTTTATCTTTTAGTTTTTTGATGTCCCTCGCAAAGCTTGAAAGCCATTTTTTTCTAATTTTTTTATTTTCATCAACTAATAAAGATGAACCAATTTTAATAACAATAATTTTCGAGTTTTTAAGATACATAGGATAATAATTTTGCCTTAATTTTTGAAACCGACTCTTTATTTAAAGTTGTCATTGTCATTATCTCACAATTTTTATCTTTAGAGAAATCCTCAATTACATCTTTAGCTGTGTCTTCATCAATTAAATCTATTTTGTTAAACACAATTAATTCTCTCTTTTCAAGCATTTTAGAACTGTAATTTTTAATTTCATTTTTAACCTGATCATAAGATTCTTTAAGATCAAGATTAGTAATATCAATTAAATGTAATAAAGATTTGCATCTTTCTATATGTTTTAAAAACTGTATCCCAAGTCCAACACCCTCATGGGCACCTTCTACTAATCCTGGTATATCAGCTATTGTGATTTCTTTATCATCATAACTAGCAACACCTAAGTTAGGATTAAGTGTTGTAAATTTATAATTAGCAATTTTAGGATTTGCGTTTGTAAGTGCTGCCAACAAACTTGATTTTCCTGCGTTAGGTAATCCGATAATTCCGATATCAGCTATTGTTTTAAGTTGTAACCAAATTGTAAACTCTTCTCCCAACGTTCCTTTCGTAAATTTTCTTGGAGCTCTGTTTGTAGAACTTTTAAATCTAGTATTTCCCAAACCACCTTTGCCACCATTAGCAGCAATGTACTCTTCTCCTTTTTTATTAAAATCAAATAATAGAGTTTTGTTATCTTCTTCAAATACCTGGGTTCCAAGAGGAACTTTTAAAACCAAATCATCACCACTTTTACCTGTTCGATTTTGACCAGAACCATTCTCTCCACGCTGAGCTTTATGATGTTGTTGATATCTGTAATCAATTAAAGTGTTTAAGTTTTCCTCTGATTTTAAAATGACAGAGCCACCCCTGCCTCCATCGCCTCCATCAGGTCCTCCAAACTCAACATACTTTTCTCTTCTAAAACTTGGTGAACCATCACCACCGTTTCCAGCCTTAATATAAATTTTAACTTGATCGAGAAATTTCATAATACAACATTTTCTTGGTTGTACTATTAATTGGGTTTTACTGAAACGTAAGTTCTATCTAATTTAGATTTTTTGAATACAACTTTTCCTTTGATAACAGAAAAAATTGAATGATCTTTTCCCATTCCAACATTTTCGCCAGGAAAAATTTTTGTTCCTCTTTGTCTAACAATTATATTTCCAGGTATTACAGTTTCTCCACCGTATTTTTTAACACCAAGTCTTCGACCAGCACTATCTCGTCCGTTTCTCGATGATCCACCTGCTTTTTTTGTTGCCATAATTTACCTAATAACTATTTACTTGCAGCTTCCTTAACTTCTTCTTTTTTGGGAGCTAGTTTAATTTTTTCAGCTTCAGATAATACTTTACCATCTTTTGAAAAAATTTTGTTAATTCTTATCAAAGAAAATTGTTGTCTGTGTCCATTTTTTCTTCTTGAATTTTGTCTTCTTCTTTTTTTGAAAATTAGAATTGTTCTATTTTTACTATTTTTAATTAAATCTGCCTCTACTTTAGCACCTTCAATATTAGGAGTTCCAACCTCAATATTTTTATCATCCCCATATGCTAGGATTTCATTAAATTCTATTTTAGTTTCAGGCTTTGAATCTGGTAATTTTTCAATTTTTAATATCTCACCAGATTTAACTTTGTACTGTTTACCACCTGTTTTTATTACTGCGTATGACATAATATGAATATTAAATTTAAGTAACCGCAATATAGTTACCGGAAGCCTATAGTCAAGCTGAATTAGTTAGAAATTATCCTTTAAATCCCTTAATTTTGAAAAGGATTTTAGGTCATTAGCTCTTAAAAAAATATTACAATCAATTTCATCTTGTAAGGTTGATGGAATAGTAGGTAAATTATTATTTCTTTGTTGTTTTATAAATTCTATTTTCTTTAACAAAGAAGAGTTTTCAGAATCATGTTCCAAGCAGAATTTTGAATTATTTAAAGTATATTCATGGCCACAATAGATTTTTGTTTCTTTAGGTAAAGATTTTAATTTATTTAAAGAGTTATACATTTGTTCATATGTACCCTCAAAAATTCTACCACATCCAAGTGAGAAGAGAGTATCTCCAGTGAATAGTAAGTTTTCTTCAAAAAAATAAAAACAAATATGTCCTGTTGTGTGTCCAGGAATATGAATAATTTTAGCTTTAAAATTTCCGCTATTCCAAATTTCGTTATCTTTTAACAAGATATCAATCTCTGGTATCCTTTTTGCATCTCCATTAAATCCTAAAACAACAGATCCAAATTTTTTTTTTAATTCAGTATTACCCCCAACATGATCATAATGATGATGAGTATTTAAGATATATTTTAATTTAATATTTTTATCGTTTAAGTAATTGATTATTGGTTTAGCTTCACTTGGATCAACAACACATGCTTCCTGTTTGTCATTATCAATAATTAAATAACTATAATTATCTTGTAGGCAGGGTATAATTTCAACTTTCATTTATTTTTCTATTAAAAATATTCCAAGATCAGCAAATAAATTTTTAGTTCCTAAATTACTATTTGTTATATTTGAAGTGTTGTTACTATTTAAAGCTAAAGTTTTTATCATTTTAATTTCTTTAAATTTTATAAAATTTACAAAATCTTTAATTGTACACATATGTAAATTAGGTGTACTGTGCCATTGTTCTGGCAAAGATTTTGTTATTGGCATTGTGCCTTTAAATAATAGATGCAATCTAACTTGCCAATTACCAAAATTTGGTATCGTTACAATTGCTTTTTTTCCAACTCTTAAAAGTTCATCTAAAACAATTTCAGGGCTTAAAAATGCTTGGAGTGTTTGACTCAATACTACATAGTCAAACGATTTATCGGGAAATTGTTTTAAGTCTTTCTCTGCGTTACCTTCTATTACAGTTAATCCTTTTGCAATACATTCTTGTACTTTTTCCTTAGAAATCTCTAGTCCTCTTACATTTATATTTTTATGTTCTTTTAAAAATTGCATCAAAGTTCCATCTGCACAACCTACATCTAGAACTTTTTTATTATCTTCAATTAAATCTGATATTACTCTAAATTCATTTTTCATTGTTTAACTCTGCATAAGATTTGTCTAAGAAATTCTTTAGTGCGTTTAAAAAATCAGGAACATCTAATAAAAAAGAGTCGTGACCTTTATCAGATACAATTTCTACGAAACCAACATCTGCTCCAATAGAATTTAAAGCTATAACAATATCTTTATTTTCTTGGGTTGGATAAAGCCAATCAGAAGTAAAAGAAATAACAAAAAATTTAGCTTTTGTATTTTTAAATGCATCAGACAAATTTCCATTAAATTGTTTAACTAAATCAAAATAATCCATAGCCCTAGTTATGTAGAGGTAACTGTTTGCATCAAATCTATCTACAAACACAGATCCTTGGTATCTCAAATAACTCTCAATTTGAAAATCTGCATCAAAACCAAATTTCAAATCTTCTCTTTCTTGCAATTTTCTCCCAAACTTTTCCTGCAAACCTTTTTTTGAGAGATAAGTTATATGAGCTGCCATTCTTGCAACAGCAAGCCCTTTACCTGGGTTGGTGTTATTAGCTTCATAATTTCCATCTTTCCAATCGCTGTCAGCAGTGATTGCTTGTCTTCCTAGTTCATTAAAAGCAATATTTTGTGCTGAATGACTTGAGGTTGTAGCAATGGGTATAACAGTTTTAGCTTTATCAGGAAAGTTGGTGATAAATTGAAGAACTTGCATACCTCCCATGGAACCTCCGGTAATTGCAAATAGTTTATCAATTCCAAAGTGTTCAAGTAAATTATATTGTGCATTCACCATGTCATTAATTGTAATAACTGGAAAATCAGTTCCAAAAGTTTTCTGTGTTTCAGGATCTTTATGGCTTGGTCCATAAGATCCCATACATCCACCAATTACATTTGAACAAATAACAAAATATTTATTGGTATCTATTGCTTTGTCTGGACCTACAGCAAAACTCCACCAACCGTCTTTTTTAGTAACAGGATTTAAACCAGTTACAAATTGATCTCCAGTTAGTGCATGAAATACTAATATAGCATTGTCTTTATTCTCATTTAAAGACCCATAAGTTTCGAATGCAATTGGAAAATTGTTTATAGTTTTACCACAATCCAATTTAAGAGGTTTCTTTATAATTAATGTATTAATATTTTTTTCTGTATTCATTTTAAGGCCTTTAGATGAATTGTGAGAAAAAAAACTATTTTAGCGGTTTTTTTTAAGCGCTCGCAATTCAGTTAAATCAGCGCATAAATTTTGTACAAGAACTTGTAATTTATGTCAATTTTTTAAAATAAGATCATATTCTCTATAAATATTTGTTTTTTTATCTATAAAGAGCTCATAAAAATAAAAAAAATGAGCACACCTAAATTTAAAAAATTTAACATAGAAGCTTATAAGCCTGGCAAATCTAAAATTAACAAAATTAATAAGGTCATTAAATTGTCAGCTAATGAGTCTGCTTTAGGGATGAGCCCGTTAGCAAAAAAAGTAATATCTCAAAAAAATTTAGTATTAGATAAATATCCAGATGGAAAATCTACTAATCTTAAAATGGCAATATCTAAAGCATATAAATGCAATTTCGATAAAATAATATGTGGAGCAGGTTCTGACGAGGTAATTCAAATGTTATGTCAATTATATCTACATCCAAAGGATGAAGTGATTGTTCCTCAATATAGTTTTTTAATGTACAGGATTTATGCAAAAATTGTTGGTGCAAAAGTTGTATTTGCAAAAGAAAATAATTTTAAAGTTTCAATTGAAGAAATATTGAAAAAAGTATCTAAGAAAACCAAAATAGTTTTTATTGCAAATCCAAACAATCCAACAGGAACATATTTAACTAAAAAAGAGACTTTAGAACTTAGAAGAAAGTTGAATAGAAATATTTTATTAGTAATTGATGACGCGTACTCAGAATATATGAAAAATGATGATTATAGCTCTGGTTTAGAATTATTTAAAAATAAAGACAACGTATTTATATTACGAACATTTTCTAAAATGTTTGGCTTGGCCTCATTAAGAATTGGCTGGGGATATGGATCGAAACAAATAATTAGAGCGTTAAATGTAATTAAACCACCTTTTAATGTAAATGGTTTGGCCCAAGTTGCGGCCGCAGAGTCTTTGAATGATAAGCAATTCATTCAAAAGTCAATTAGACATAATTTAAATTATGCAACTAGACTAAAAAAATTTCTCGAAAAATATAATATTTTTTCAAATGCTGTATCGGCAAATTTTTTACTATTAAATTTTGATGACTGTAAATATTCAGCAAATTTTCTTTACCAAAAATTAAAAAATAAAGGAATTATATTAAGATCTACTGAAGATGGTTATCATATTAAAAACAAATTGAGATTAACTATTGGCTCATCTAGAGAAAATTTAATATTCATGAATGCAGTGAGAAAGATTTTTAATTAAATGAAAAATATTTTAATCATAGGTTGTGGTTTACTTGGATCTTCAGTTTTAAGATCTATAAACAAAAATAAATTAGCAGATAAGGTGTATATTTATGAAAAGTCAAAAAAGAATATATCAAGAATTAAAAATCTTAAATTACCTGGAAAAGTAGTTAGTTCATTAAAAGAAGCTGTAACAAAATCTAATTTTATTATTTTTTGTACACCCATGAGTGAATACAAAAATATTATTATGAAAATAAATAATTATATTTCTCCTAACACATTAATTACTGATGTTGGTTCTTCAAAAATTGAATCATCAAAAATAATAAAAAAATTTTTAAAAAAAGGAATTGCATGGACTTCCAGTCACCCAATTGCTGGTTCTGAAGTAAGTGGACCACAGCATGGAAAGAGTAACATGTTTGAGGGTAGATGGTGTATTTTAATTAAAGAAAAAAATACAATTAAAAAAAATTTAAATTTTCTGAAAAAATTTTGGGAGAAGATTGGATCAAAAGTTACAATCATGTCACCAGAAAAACATGACAAAATATTTTCAATAACTAGTCATTTGCCTCACTTAATTGCATATAATTTAGTTAAGTCAGCTCAAGATTTTGAGAAAAAACAAAGCTATGATTTAATCAAATATAGTGCAGGAGGATTAAGAGATTTTTCAAGAATAGCAGCTTCTAATGAGATTATGTGGCGAGATATTTTTTTCAATAACAATAAAAATATTTCAAATGCTATTGATTTATTTATTAAAAATTTAAAATCATTTAAATCTGATATTAATTCAAAAAATAATAAATCTATTATTAACAAGCTTACTGAAACTAAAAAAGTCAGATCAAAAATAATCAAACTCAAACAAGATATTAATAAGCCAGATTTTGGAAGAAGCTAAATTTTAATTTTAGCTATTTTTTTAACTTTAAGTTTTGCTGTATTTTCAATTCTTCTAATTGTCTTAATTATAGGCATGATCAATACTTTCTTTTCAGGTCCATATGCATGTATTAATTGCTTGGAATTTAAACACATTGCGACATGCCCTTTCCAAAAAATGATATCTCCCTTTTGATAATTTCTTTTTATGTTTCCTTTTAAATATTTAATTTGATCTTTGGTATCTCGAGGAAAAAACTTATTATTATAATAGTAAAATATTTGTAATAGGGCTGAGCAATCTATTCCCCCGTAACTTTTTCCACCCCAGATGTATTTTATGTTCAAAAATTGTTTAAAGATTTTAATAAAGTTGTTTTCTTTATAATTTATTTTTTTTATATCTTTTTTTTTAATCCATTTATTTTTATCAATTCTGGCAAAATTTTTATTAGTTTCTTTAACTGACAACTTTGATCCAAAAGACAGAAAAGTATTAGTTTTTAAATTTGGTTTTTTATAGATATTTGCTTTTAAACTACTTACCTTATAATTAGCTTTAAATTCTTTTGAATAATTTTTATTTTGAATGTACCCAGTATAATTATCAAAACTAGATTTTATTTTTATCCAATTTTTAGTTTTAGATAAAATTTTAAATTTTTCTCCATACAATATTTGTGAGGTTACTTCTGAAAATTTAGAGGATTTCTTGTAAATATTAGAAAAACTACCTGTAAAATAAAATTTATTTTGCACCAATTTTAATTTTATTTTTTATCATCCATAGGCATATTAGTGAAGGAATAACCATAATAGTTGTTAAGACAAAAAATGTTCCCCAATCTCCGTTTAACCAATCTACTAAAGCTCCTGATGATGATGCTAAAGTTGTCCTCCCAGCAGTCCCTATAGACGCAAGTAATGCGTATTGTGTTGCTGTATATGTTCGATCAACCAGTAAAGATATAAATGCTACAAATGCAACAGTTGCAAAAGCTGCAGTAATATCGTCAGCAATAACTGCTATTGCAAATAATAGTTCAGATTTACCAGTCCATGCTAAGACAGCAAATAACAGATTTGTAACCGCCATTAAACCTCCTGCAAAGAACATAGTTTTTATAGTTCCAGCCCTCATGGCCATTACGCCACCAATTAAAGTAAATACGACAGTTGTGATCCAACCCAATCCTTTTGAATAGATTGCTATTTGTCCTTTTGAAAAGCCTATTTCTTTATAAAATACAATCGACATTCTACCCATGAATGCTTCTCCAATTTTAAACAAAAAGACAAACCCTAAAATTCCTGCAGCTATGGCGAAACCATTTTTTTTAAAGAAGCTAATAATGGGCCCACCAATTGTTCCAGTTATATAAGCAACAAAAGTAGTGATAATATTGTTAGATCCTAGTTTACCTTTAATTAAATTATCAGTTTCCTTTTGCTTTGATTGTCTGTCAGTTTCTACTGGCTCGTGAACAAACATCAGAGCAATATTCATTAAAATAATTAAAATACCTAATATTAAAAAAGTTGCTTGCCAGTAATCTTGGATACCAATATTTTCAAAAAACTCTGCAGTAAATAAAGCAACTACACCACCTAATTTGTAACCTGTCCACCAACCAACTACAGCCATTGCAGCACCTGCTGCCATTGATTTTCCCTCATTTTCATTAATTTGTTCGATTCTTAATGCATCTACCGTTATATCTTGAGTTGCTGATGCTATAGCGATGATTAATCCAACTGTAATTATCAACGCTAAATTTTCTGTAGGATTTATAATACTCCAAACTAGTAAACTTAATAGAATTACTAATTGCATTAAAACAATCCAACCTCTTCGGTGACCTAATTTTTTAGTTAGGAAAGGAATTTGAATTCTATCTATAATTGGTGCCCAAAGATAATTAAAAGCATAAACCCCAAAAATAAGTCCTGCCCATCCAATAGTAGATCTACTTAATCCTTCTTCTTTTAACCAAAGACTTAAACTACTAGCAATCAAGACCCATGGAAATCCACTGATTGCACCAAGTAATAAAATTCTTAACATCCGAATATCTTTGTAAACTGAAATCGATTCTAACCAGGATGTTTTATTTATTTCAGACATAATTAATTTTTCCAAAATGATGGTAAAAATAATACTAATATTGCAAATAGTTCAAGTCTACCCAAAATCATACCAACTGTTAAAATCCATTTAGAAAGATCTGGCAATGAAGAAAAATCTCCATTGGGGCCAATTATTGGACCAAGACCAGGTCCAACATTTGAAATAGATGTAGCGGCACCCGAGATAGCTGTAATAAAATCTAAACCAGTCAATGATAACAATGCAGTAAGAACGAAAAATATTACGATATAAAAATAAATAAATGAAATAATTGAAGCTATAAACTTTTCATCAACTGCACTTTGATCATACTTAATTACAAATATTCCTTTAGGATAAATTATTTTTTTTAATTGGTTTAGAATAAATAGATAAAGAATTTGAATTCTAAATATTTTTACACCACATGCTGTAGATCCTGCACATCCACCTATAAACATCAGGGCAAGAAACAGGGTTATAGGAAAACTACCCCATCTATCAAATTCTGCGTTTACATAACCAGTACCACTCAGGATTGATATAGTATTAAAAAATATTGATCTTAAACTAAAGTTTTCTTGGTTAGAAAATAATAAGTAAATAGATAAAATTATAACAGTGAATATTATTATTTTTAAAAAAGTTTTGATTTGAATATCATTTAAAAAAATTTTTTTGTTTCCATTTATAAATTTAATGTAAGCAATAAAAGGAATACTTCCCAATATAATAAAAAACATTGATGAAATTTCAATTGGTAAACTATTAAAGTATCCAATTGACTCGTTGTAGTTAGAAAAGCCTCCAGTAGCAATTGTAGTCATTGAGTGGGTTAAGCTGTCAAATTTACCCATACCAAATATCCAATAAGTGATTGCACAAAGGCCTGTTAATCCTGAGTAAATATAAATTAATCTAAGCGCTATTTCTTTTGACTTAGGGAGTATTTTTTCTGAAGAGTCATTACTTGAAATTCTAAATAATTGCATACCTCCAACATTCATTATAGGCATTAAAGTAATCGCCATTACAATTATTCCAATTCCACCTAGCCATTGTAAAATAGCTCTCCATAAAAGAAGTCCCTTTGGCGCTTTCTCTAAATCTGAGATTATTGTAGATCCAGTTGTAGTAATTCCTGACATGCTTTCAAAAAAAGAGTCTGTAATTGAAAGCTCAATACTAGAGAATACAAACGGTAAAGATCCAAATATTGCAATACTAATCCAAGATAGTGCAGTTAATAAGAAAGCTTGTTGTAGATTAAGTTTTTTATCGTGATCTAAATTTGATAAAAAAAATAAAGTTCCAAAGATTATGGTTACAATAGATGAGCCAAAGAATGACGAGTCTATCTCTGAGTAAAAGAATTGTACTATAATTGGGATGAACATTGATACACCCAATATTATTTGCAGAATTCCAAGCGTAAAAAAAACAGTTTTGTAATTAGACATTTTGAAAGAACAATATTTTATGGTAAATAAATTTCAACTCTATAAGAATTAATATAATCACTAGTTTAAGGTTAAAAAGAGCAATTCATGATTAAAAAAGATGTCCTAGAAAACACAAGTGCTTGGCCTTTTGTTGAAGCTAAAAAAATGCTTCGTGAAAGAAAAGCTTTTATTGAAAAAAAAGGTAAGATTACTCTCCAAACTGGTTATGGTCCAAGTGGATTACCTCACATAGGAACTTTTGGAGAAGTTGCACGAACTTCAATGATGGTTAATGCACTTAATCAACTCACAGATTTACCAACAGAAATTATTACATTTTCAGATGACATGGATGGCTTAAGAAAAGTTCCAGATAATGTTCCTAACCAAGAATTGTTGCAACAAAACCTTCACAAACCTTTAACACAAGTGCCTGATCCTTTTCAAAAATTTATTAGTTTTGGAGAACACAATAATGAAATGCTGAAGGATTTTTTAAACAGTTTTAATTTTAAATATAATTTTAAAAGTTCTACATCTTTGTACAAGGCAGGATTTTTTAATCCTACTTTGAAAATCATTTTAGAAAATTATGAGGGAATAATGAATATTATTTTACCAACACTTGGGAAAGAAAGACAAAAAACATACAGTCCTTTTTTGCCAGTATGTCCTGATACAGGTCATGTTTTGGAGATACCTGTTATAGAAATTGATCAGTCTAATTCTAAAATAATATTCGATAATAAAGGTAAAAAATTAGAGACCAGTATTTTAGACGGGAATTGTAAATTACAGTGGAAAGTAGATTGGGCAATGAGATGGTTTGCTTTAGATATTGATTTTGAAATGTATGGTAAGGATTTGATTGAAAGTGCAATTTTATCTACAAAAATCATTAATTTATTGGGTAAAAAGAATCCATCAGGATTTGCATATGAACTTTTTCTAGATGAAAAAGGTGAGAAAATTTCAAAATCTAAAGGTAATGGAATAACTATTGATCAATGGTTGAAGTATGCTTCACCAGAAAGTTTATCTCTATATATGTATCAAAATCCAAAAAGAGCTAAAAAACTTTATAAAGAAATAGTTCCAAAAGCAGTAGATGAATATTTGGATAACATTGAAAAATCTAAAAAGCAGACAGAGCAGCAATTAGTGATGAATCCAGTGTGGCATGTCCACAATGGGAGCATTCCAAAAGAAGACATGATTATGAGTTTTTCAATGTTATTGAATTTAGTCGAAACAAGTAATGCAGATAGTAAAGATTTATTATGGAAATTTGTAAAAAAATACAAACCCAATATTCAAGAAACTAATTTTCCTATTTTTGATGGATTAGTAGGTTACGCAATTAGATATTTTAATGATGTAATTAAGTCTCAAAAAAAATACAAAACACCTTCTGAAGATGAAAAAAAAGCTCTTGTGGCTTTAATTTCAACTTTAGAAAAATGTAATGACCAGATGCCACCAGAGGAAATTCAAACTTTGATTTATTCTACTGGAAAAGAAAATGGTTATGCTGAAAATTTAAGAGATTGGTTTAAACTTATTTATGAGGTGGTTTTTGGTGATGAAAATGGACCAAGAATGGGATTTTTTATAAGTTTTTTTGGTGTTAATGAAACAAAAGACCTTATAATGAGTAAACTCAAATAATGTATTCAAATTTAAGATCTTTAATTTTCAAATTAGATCCAGAAAAAGCCCATACTCTAGCAATTCAATCTTTAAAATTTAATTTGGTATCAAATGTATTTGATGAAAATAAAAATGATCCTATTTTTAAAACACAAATATTTGGTAAAGATTTAAGCAATCCAATAGGAATAGCGGCTGGTTTTGATAAAAATGCAGAGGTTTACAATCCTTTGTTTAAATTGGGATTTGGTTTTGTTGAAGTTGGAACTGTTACTCCTTTAAAACAATATGGTAATGAAAAGCCAAGAGTATTTAGATTAGTTGAAGATCAAGCATTAATTAATAGATTGGGATTTAACAATCAAGGATCTGAAACTATTTTAAATAGAATAAAATCAAATAAAAAAAATGGAATACTTGGAGTAAATGTTGGACCAAATAAAGACTCTGATAATCGATTGAATGATTATTTAATTGGATTTGAAAAATTTCATGAAGTTGCTGATTATATTACAATTAATATTTCATCTCCAAATACTGAAAATCTAAGAAATTTTCATGATGAAGATAAATTAAAAGAATTATTAAAATCAATTAAAGATAAGAAAAATGAATTGAAAACTAAAATTCCAATTGTAGTTAAAATTTCTCCAGATATTGATTTAAAGCAAATAGAATTAATATCAGAGATCCTTTTGGAAAATGATATATCTGCAATAATTATTTCAAATACATCAGAAAGTACTAGGGATGATTTAAAAAATATTCAACGACACCAAAAAGGAGGGTTGTCAGGAAAGCCAATTGAACAAAAATCAAATTTACTTATTAATAAATTCTTTAAATTGTTAAATGGTAGAATTAAAATAATTGGGGTAGGAGGTATCGACTCTGGAAAGTCTGCACATGATAAATTTTTGTCAGGGGCAGATTATATTCAGTTATATACTGGGATGGTATTTCAAGGACCTAACATTGCTGCAAACATTAAAAAAGAGCTAAAAGAATTACTTCTTAGAGATGGAGTGAAAAATATTTCAGAAATCGTTGGAAATAAAACTCTTTCTTAATTTTAATAAACTTGACGCCCTTAATATCTCCCCTTATATAAGCACTGAAATTATGTCAAAAAAATGCGAACTAACTGGTAAAATTCCTATGAAGGGTCATAACGTTAGTCATGCTAACAATAAGACTAAAAGAAGATTTTTACCTAATTTAAAAAAAGTAAAATTTACAAGTGAGCTTGCTGGAAGAAGTTTGAAACTAACAGTTAGCAATTCAGGAGTAAGATCAGTTGATAAAAAAGGAAGTTTTGACGAATTCTTAAAAACTGTAAAAAATAAAAATATATCACCAAGATTAAAAAAACTTAAAAAAGTTATTTTATTAAAATCACCATATAAAAAAAAGCCAGTAGCTAAATCTGCTTAATGAATAAATTTTTTATCGGCCTATCTCTAATGATGGGTGTGGTTGTTTTATCTTCAAACTATCTTGTTCAATTTCCAATAAATTATTATGGATTAAATGAAATTCTTACTTATGGAGCTTTTAGTTATCCTGTAGCTTTTTTGATAACCGATTTAGCAAATAGATCTTATGGAAAGATAATTGCGAGAAAAATAGTTTATTTTGGTTTTTTTATAGGAATTATTTTTACTTTATTTTTTTCAACAAACTTCGAAGATTTAATTTCTGTTAGAATTGCAGTTGGATCAGGAGTGGCTTTCCTTACAGCCCAATTGCTTGATATTCAAATATTTGATCGTTTAAGAAAAAAACAGTGGTTTGTTGCACCTCTAACTTCATCATTAATTGGTTCAACTATTGATACTTTTTTATTTTTCTCAATATCATTTTATGGAACAGGAGTTCCTTGGGTTACTTTATCTTTGGGTGATTTGGGTGTTAAGTTGCTAGTAGCACTAATAATGTTAATACCATTTAGAATGTTATTAAAAATATTTAAGCCTATTAAAGTCTAATATAAAAATTTATAAGATAAAATTTTATAAGCTAATTTAGCAACAAGAAAATTATAGGAGTTAAATCCTTTAATTGGAGAAAGTTCATTAATGTCAGTTCCAACTATATTTGAATTTTTTGCTGCAATTCTAATTATCTCTAATGTTTCGTCCCACAACAATCCACCTGGTTCAGGTGTTCCAGTAGCAGGCATAATACTTGAATCTAATCCGTCGACATCAAACGTTAAGTAAACAGTCTTATTTTTTATTAACTTTTTAAATTTATTTAAATTCCATTTTTTTTTATCTTTTGCCCAGAAGATATCTATTCTATTTGAATTTTTTTTCAAAAATGGAATTTCACTTTCAGATATATTTCTAATTCCAAAAGAAATTAAAGATACATTTTTATAATCTAAACATCTCCTTATTGCAGATGCATGTGAAAATTTTTCACCATTATAACTTTCACGTAAATCTGCGTGCGCATCAAAATGTAAAAGACAAATATTTTTATATTTTTTTGTAAAAGGAACAATGCATCCTGGTGTAATTGAATGTTCACCACCAAATGTCATTGGAAATAGTTTTTTATCTAAAATTTCTCCATTGATTTTAGAAATTTTATTTAATGCTACTTTGATATTTTTATCAATTTTGAATGGTTTTAATGTTTTGATACCTATTTTTTTGTAAGGTTCACAATTTAGCTCCTCATCATAAAGTTCAACTTGGTGAGAAGCTTTGATAATTTCTTTTGGTCCATTTTTTGTTCCACCGCCATAACTAACTGTTTTTTCAAGTCCAAATGGAACGACTACTACTTTTTCTTTGAAGTTGAATGTATTATCAATTCCCAAGAAACCATGTTTGTTTGATAAATATTTCAATTTTATACAAATAATTTTGAGAAGTTTTTTCGTTCTCTATTTTTCCACTCACCTTTATGGTAAGCATCGCTAGCTATTAATGGCAATACACTTGTTGCTTCAGCAAATACCATTTGTTCTTTAGTGATATCCACTTTACCCCAGGAACTTGCTTCTTTTAAAGTAGAACTACTACATGCACCATCTCTACTATCAGCAACTGTAATTTGTACAGCATACTTATGCATATCTACATTTTTACCAAGAAGCTCAGCACAAATAACAGTGTCTTGAATAAAATTTTTAGGAACTCCTCCACCAATCATAAATAAACCAGAACCTTTTGATTTGATTTTAATTTCCGTTAGTTCTCTAAATTCTCTAACTGAGTCTATAGTCATATGTTTTTTAGGATTTTTTTCCTGATGCATTACAAGACCAAAACCTGCACTTGAGTCTGTGAAAGCTGGACAAAAAATTGGAACATTATTATCGTAAGCTGTTTCAATTAAAGAGCCTTTCTTTTTTGAATTTTTTTTTAAATATTTTCCCATTTCTAAAATAAACTCTCTCGAGGTATAACTTTTTGGTTCTAAAGTATCTGCTATTTCACAAATAATTTTATCACACATTTGAAGCTCTTCTTCGTCGATATATGTGTCGTAAATTCTATCAATATAGTTTTCTCTTAATTCAGTATCGTCTTGAAACTGAGATCCCTGATAATGTTTAAATCCAAGAGCTTCAAAAAAATCCATATCTACAATTGATGCCCCTGTTGCTACAATGGCATCAACCATATTGTATTTAACAAGATCTTTATAAATATTCATACATCCTGCTGCAGATGTTGATCCTGCTAAAGTAAGAAAAATTGTACATTCCTTATCTTTAAGCATTTCGTTGTAAATGTTCGCTGCATTTGCAGTTTCTCTAGATACAAATGACATTTTCTCCATTGAAGAAATAATTGTTCTAGAGTCAAATGAAGTAATATCTATATGTTGTACAGGATTTTTTAAAAAATCTCTTTTACTGTTATGTCCTGGATTTTTTTGGTCTGACATTAAGCAACCATATGAGCGCTGTTAACGTCTTTTTCATACATTGACATTATTGGTTTATCTTCAACTTCATAAATTTCATCTGAATAGTAACCATTGAATTGTGTTCTAAAAGTTAATCCATATGCTCCAAGTTGACCAAGCTCTATGTAATCATTTTCCTTAATATTATTTGGTAATAGAAAAGGTCCTTTCATATAATCCATGCTATCACAAGTAGGACCAAAGAAATCAAAAGCAGTCAATTTTTTTGAAATTATTTTATTTGAATTTTCTTTAATCATTTTAGATGGATAAACTATGTTAGGTGTTCCTGCATCAAATAGGGTTCCATACGTTCCATCGTTTATATAAAGTTTTTGTTTTTTTCTTAAATTAACTTTAACTATTGTTGAACCACTTTCCGCAACTAATGCTCTTCCTGGTTCACAAATTATCTCCGGCAACTTCTCTAATTTTAAATTAGACAAACTTTTTTTAATTTCATTGAAGTATTCATCTAATGATTGCGGAATTAAATCTGGATAAATTGTTGGAAATCCTCCACCAACATTTATTGTATCAGGGATTATTTTTGTTTTTTTAATTATATTTCCAATCTCATTTATACCTTTAGCATATGAAATTGGATGCATACACTGCGATCCAACATGGAAACTTAATCCAATTTTTTTTGCATATTGTTTTACTAATCTTAGTAATCCTACAGCTTCAGATGTTAGTGCTCCAAATTTTTTAGATAAATCAATTTCAGCATGCTCATTTGATACAGCAACTCTTACAAATAATTCTAAATCTTTTGCATTATTTGTACTTTCAATAATCTTGATTAACTCTTCTTTTGTGTCTAATGAGAAAGTTTTTACACCATAATTAAAATATGCCTCCTTTATACTTTCTCTACTTTTTACAGTATGCATATAAGAACATTTTGCATTTTGAGTAAGTTTTCTTATAGCTTTAATTTCTTCAATTGAGGCAACATCAAATTGTTTAACACCTGTGTTTAAAATTGTTTGAATAACTTCTGGATGTGGGTTTGTTTTAACTGCATATAAAATTTTTCCAGGGAACTTATCTAAGAAAAATTTAACCGAAGACTCTATGGATTTCTTCCTAATACAATAAACAGGCTTTTCAGGTTTCAGCTGATTTATAAGTTCTTCAACTGACTTAAATTTTTGCATTTCATATGCCTCCAAAAAAAAATTTAATAAAAAAAAGTTTTTAATAAAACTTTAATAATTTGAGGCATATAAAGTAAACGTAGGCAATGTAAAGTAAATAATTCAAGCCTGATATGTGTATTTTTCATATATTGTAATATTAGATTTAGACCCCATATGTGGGTAATGAAAAACGAAGCCAAATTACAAAATTTAAGTGATTTTGAAAATAAATCGCTTCTAATTGCAGATGACGATAATCCTTTTAGAGAAAGACTTGCAAGGGCAATGGAAAAAAAGGGCTTTGAGGTTTTTCAAGCTGAGAGTGTAAAAAAAGGTATTGAGTCTGTTAAAAGTAAAAAACCAGGTTTTGCAGTCGTAGATTTAAGACTTGGAGACGGCAATGGTCTTGAGGTTGTTAAGGAAATTCAATCTTCAAATAATGATAGCCGAATTATAATGCTAACTGGTTATGGAAATATCCCCACAGCAGTTGCAGCAATTAAAGAAGGTGCAATTGATTACTTAGCAAAACCAGCAGATGCAGAAGATGTAGAAAAAGCATTGTTGGCAGATCCAGCTAAAAAAGCAGCACCACCAGAAAATCCAATGTCAGCTGATAGAGTTAAATGGGAACATATCCATAGAGTATTTGAATTATGTAATAGGAATGTTTCCGAAACAGCTCGAAGATTGAAGATGCATAGAAGAACTCTTCAAAGAATTCTATCTAAAAGATCTCCTAGATAATATTTCTAATTTTAATTATTTGTTTAGTAACTAAAGCTAAAATAATAATTTTAAATAATTCTGCTAATAAAAAAGGTTTTGCACCTAGTGAGAATATTGGTTTATCCCAACCAATTAAAGTACCTAGCCATATTAAACCCAAGATATAAATCGTAGAGATTGCAATAACTAATTTAGTTAAAATATTTATTAAACTATCTTTTGTATTAATTTTTGATGCTAAATAACAAGCAGTTAAAAAACCAATTAAATATCCCATCGTTGGACCAGTAAAATAGACTATACCAACTCCTTTTTCTGGGGAGTTTGAAAATACTGGTAATCCTGCAATACCCTCTAACAAATACAAACCTACAGAAGCTAAACCAATTTTATAACCTAAGCTTACACCTAAGAATAACACAACAAATGTCTGCATTGTCATTGGAACTGGATAAAATGGAATCTTAATTTTTGCAGAAATAGTTAAAGCAATTGAACCTAGAATTACTGCTAATAAAGATTTTATGATTTTTGTTTGTGTTAAGTTTTTTGTAAGTTCCATATTAAAATAATACTCAAAATATAAAAAATAATCTAGCTATATTAGCCTTAAGATTTAATTTTATTTTTTTATATACAGAAATTGTTAGCAATGTAATATTTGTTAATCCTCATGAATAAAATACAAAAAACAGATCATTTTTATTTAATTGATGGCTCTGGTTATATTTTTAGAGCTTATTATGCCTTACCACCATTAACTAGAAAAAGTGATGGACTGCCCACTGGTGCTGTAAGTGGATTTTGCAGTATGTTGTTTAAATTATTAGAGGATTCAAAATCTGATCAAAATTTACAAAAACCAACTCATTTTGCAGTAATCTTTGACTCAGCCAGAAAGACCTTTAGAAATGAAATTTATAGTGATTATAAAGCAAATCGATCTGAAGCCCCTGATGATTTGGCACCTCAATTTGAATATATTAGAAAATCAGTTTTAGCATTTAATTTACCTTCTGTGGATTTACCAAACTATGAAGCTGACGATTTAATAGCCACATATGTTGATCAAATTCTTAAAAAAGGAGCTAAAGTTACAATCGTTTCATCAGATAAAGATTTAATGCAGCTTTATAAAAAAGGCGTTCGAATTTTTGATCCCATGAAAAATAAATTTATCACAGAGGACGATGTGATTAAAAAGTTTGGTGTTGATGCTTCAAAAGTTATAGATGTTCAATCTTTAGCAGGCGATAGTAGTGACAACGTACCTGGTGTTCCAGGAATAGGAGTGAAAACAGCCGCAGAATTAATTAATAAGTACGGCACTCTAGAAAAATTATTAGACTCTGCCCATGAGATTAAACAGAACAAAAGAAGAGAAACTTTAATAGAGAATAAAGATAAAGCTTTAATTAGTAAAAAACTTGTAACTCTAGATAATAAGTCTCCAGTAAATAAAAACTTAACAGAATTTAAACTCAAAGAGGTTGATAAAGATAAACTGTATAAATTTTTAAGAGAAATGGAATTTAATAGATTGTTAAGTTCTGCAATTTCAGCTTATGGGGAACCAAAATTATCTGGATCTGAAAATAATTTAAAATCTACTGAAAAACAAAAAGCAATAAGCAATAAAGATTATCATCTAATTACAGATATTAATGAAATTGATGAGTGGATAGAAGAAGCTGAGGAAGCAGGAGAAGTTGCTGTCGATACAGAGACAAGTTCGTTAGACCCTCATCAGGCTGATTTAGTTGGAATTTCACTTTGTTCAAAAATTGGAAAAGCTTGTTATATCCCAGTTGGTCATAAATCTAAGGATTGTTTAAATAAAGATAGTGTTATCAATAAATTAAAAAATTTATTAGAGGATCCAAGTGTTAAAAAAATTGGTCAAAATATTAAATTTGATTTTATAGTTTTCTACAAACTTGGTATTTCACTTTCGTCAATGGAAGATACTATGCTTATGTCCTATGTTTTGGATGCTGGAAAGAACAGACATAACATGGACACCCTTTCAGATATCCATCTTGGACACAAAACAATTTCATTTAAAGAAATTGTTGGTACTGGCAAAAAAGAAATAAATTTTAGTGAAGTAGAATTAGAAACAGCAAAAAATTACGCAGCAGAAGATGCAGATGTTACTTTCAGGTTATATAAAAAATTTATCAAAAGTTTAAAATCTGAAAAATTATTTAATATCTATGAAATTTTTGAAAAACCACTAATTAAAATACTCGCATATATGGAAATTGAAGGTGTTGAAGTAGATAGTAAATTTTTAAATTCTCTTTCCTCTAAATTTGATAAGAAAATTAAAAAAATTGAAAAAGAAGTTTTCAAGATTTCTAAGAAAGAATTTAATATTGCTTCACCAAAACAATTAGGAGAAATTATTTATAATGATCTTAAGATTGCAGGGACAAAAAAAACAAAAAAGGGAAGTTTTGCAACAAGTGCAAGTGTTTTAGAAGATTTAGCCTTCAAAGGTCATGAATTTCCAAAATTAGTATTAGATTGGAGACAGGTTTCAAAATTAAAAAATACTTACTCCGACGCTTTGCCAGAGCATATTAATCCAAATACAAAAAGGGTTCACACATCTTTTTTATTGGCAGCAACAACAACAGGCAGATTAGCTTCAAGTGATCCAAATTTACAAAATATTCCAATTAAATCTGAAGATGGAAAAGATATAAGAAAAGCGTTTAAGGCTAAAAAGGATCATCTATTAATATCCGCAGATTATAATCAAATTGAGATGAGAATTTTAGCAGATCTTGCAGATGTTAAAGAACTTAAAAAAGCTTTTAAAAATAACGAGGATATTCACTCATTAACTGCTAGCCAAATATTTAATGTTGATATTAAAAAAGTGAATCAGGACCATAGAAGGAAGGCTAAGGCAATAAACTTTGGAATAATTTATGGAATTTCTCAGTATGGTTTAGCCAAACAAATAAATGTTTCTAATTATGAAGCAGAAGAATTTCTTAATGCCTATTTTGCTAAATTTCCTGAAATTAAAGTTTATATGGATAGCACAATTAAGTTTTGTAGAAAAAGTGGTTATGTAAACAATATATTTGGAAGAAGATCTCATTTTAATGGAATAAATGATAAAAATTTTAATGTAAGAAATTTTCAAGAAAGAGCAGCAATTAATGCTCCAATTCAAGGATCAGCATCTGAAGTTATGAGGTTAGCAATGATCAGATTAGACAAAAAATTAAATGAAGAAAAAAATTTGAAATCAAAAATACTTCTTCAAATACACGATGAGCTTATTTTTGAAGTCCCAAAAAAAGAGGAGAAGGCAATGGTCAAGTTAATACAGAATGAGATGACCAGTGTTACTCAAAGTGATTATCATTCCTTTTCTACCCCTTTAACAGTTGATGTAAATGTTGGTGATAATTGGGGAATGCTTCACTAATTATATTCAATTGCCTAATTTAGAACAATTTAATATTTTTATATAAAAAATAAAAATGCAAACACAAACTATAGCTTTAATTGATGATGACAGAAACATACTAACTAGTCTTAGTATTGCTTTAGAAAAAGAGGGTTTCAAAGTTCAAACATATATTGATGGAGAGAGTGCATTAATCGGTCTTACTAGAATGCCACCTGACTTAGCAGTCATTGATATTAAAATGCCAAAAATGGACGGCGAAGAACTACTTAAAAAATTAAGAAAAAAAACTTCTCTTCCAGTAATATTTTTAACATCCAAGGATGATGAAATTGATGAGTTACTTGGATTAAAATTAGGTGCAGATGATTTTGTAAAAAAATCTGGTGGATTTTCAATTAAAGTTTTAATTGAAAGAATAAGAGTTCAATTAAGAAAAAAAGACTCAAATAATACATTAGAGGAAAATAAAAGCTTAATATCACATGGTAGATTAAAACTTGATCCATCCCAGCTTGAGTGTGAGTGGAATGGCAAACAATTACCAGACAAACTAACAACTACTGAATTTTTGATTGTTAAAGAATTGGCAAAAAGACCTGGAATAATTAAAGAAAGAGCTCAGTTAATGGATATTGCTTACAGAGAAGATACAGATATTGAAGATAGAACTATTGATAGTCACGTCAAAAGAATAAGAAAAAAATTCAAAAAAGTAGATCCTGATTTTTCAGCTATTGAAACTAGATATGGTAGTGGATATAGATGGAATGTTAGCTGATGTTTAGTAAATACTTAAAGACACTTTCTATACTTAAAAAATTTCTATTTATAAACTTTGTAATATTTACAATTATTGGTTTATTTACACTTATTTATCTTACTA